>CAMKAU010000004.1 GCA_946410595.1 uncultured Clostridia bacterium | reverse complement strand
CGATCAAGGTACACTACGGCGACGACGGAGAAGAAACCGAGGAAGGAGGATAAAAATCACCCCAACAAGCCTATCGGCTTGCCGGGGACCCCGAAAAAAAGGAGCAGGCGAGCCTGCTCCGATACATAAAACTATTTGCAATACTTGTTTTCAAACTCGCGAACGGCATTTTTGATCGTAATATCGATCCTGCGATCACAGAACTGTTTTATATGCTCCGGTATTTCGTGATAAAACGCTTCGGCAATGCCTCCCGCGATGCACGCCTGCGTGTCAGCGTCACCTCCGAGTGAAACGGCGTTTCTGACGGCGTTTTCGTAATCGTGTGATTCCAGAAAAGCGATGATCGCGGGCGGAACGCTGTACGACGCGCGGCTGTCGAAAACGTGCGTTTCATGGAGCGTGGAAAGCGGCGATGAAAGGTCATAAAAGCGTTTTTCAATATACTTTTTGATATCATCTTTTGACCCGCCGTCCAAAGCAATCCTGACTGCGGCGGCGACAGCCATCGCTCCTGTGATCGCCTCGCGGTGATTGTGAGTCGGATAACAACTCGCTTTTACCTGAAGCATCATTTGGTCGAAATCCTTATATGCGTAAGCGATAGGAAAAACGCGCATTGCGGCGCCGTTTGCAAAACTCTTGTTAGGTCTTGCGGACGGATCACGCGCCCATTCGGAAAACATATTTCCGAACCCGGCGTGCGGGAAATAGGAGTAAAACTGACGGTACTGCGCTCCGTACTGCATTCCGCGCGAGCGAACGCCGAAACGCCCGATCTCGGAGGGATCGTTCAGAATAGTTTTGCATACTGCGGCGATCAGAACGCTGTCGTCGGTAAACGTGCTGTCGTTCTCAAACGGAAAATCATAGTTTTTCGTGCAATGGACTTCATAATACGACCCGATCACGTCGCCGTAAATCGCACCGAACACAGTATCACCTCCGATCTTTGAAAACAGTATAGCATGAATTTATGAAAAAATAAAGAAGGAAGACAAAAAAGAGAGAGTCCATAACTCAAATCCGTTATGAACTCTCTAAATGGTTGCGGGGGTGGGACTTGAACCACACGACCTCCGGGTTATGAGCCCGACGAGCTACCAACTGCTCTACCCCGCGATATTTGGTGCCGGAAACCGGGATCGAACCGGTACGAGATGTTACTCTCACGGGATTTTAAGTCCCGGGCGTCTGCCAGTTTCGCCATTCCGGCTAATGGAGGGGACGGGAAATCCACGCCTTTGTATTATAGCACCCCGCTTTCGCCTTGTCAAGGGAAAAGAGCAAATTTTTTCCGCCGCGGGAAAAGAACCGTCCGCCGTTTTTCGACGCGGGAGGGGAAAACGCTTGCGTTTTCCGCTCCTTTTTGTTATAATAGCAAAAAAGCCCCGCGCTAGCGGCCGGCGGCGGAAGGGAAGAGCGATGAACAAAACGGCAGATACGGAAAAAAGCGCCCCGTCCCGCCTGCTTTTTCTTTTCCTTGCGTTTCTGCTGCTCCTTTGCGGCTGCGCCGCGCGGCGGACGGGCGAGGACTTCGGCATCGAGCGCGCCGTCAGCCCCGTTGATTTCAACGGAAACGGCGTTGACGATTACACCGACTTTCTCCTCGGAGCCCGCGCCGACGCGGAGCGCGCGCCACGTTACGACGGCGCGTATCAGGAAAGCGGCTATCCGCCGGAGGACGTCGGCGTTTGTACCGACGTGGTCTGGCGCGCCTTCCGGCAGGCGGGGTACGCCCTGCGCTGGATGGTCGACCGGGATATCGCGGACCACCCCGAGCGCTACCCGCTGATCGCCGAACGGGACGACAGGATCGACTTCCGGCGGGTCAAGACCCTGCGCGTTTTCTTCGATACCTACGCCGTTTCTCTGACGACCGATATCGACGAGATCGCCGAGTGGCAGCCGGGCGATATCGTGATCTTCGGGGAGAATACGCATATCGCCGTCGTTTCCGATATCCGCAACGCGTCGGGACGGACGTATATCCTGCACAACGGCGGGCAGCCGCGGCGCGAGGAGGACTACCTCGGCCGGGACACGGTCGCCGCGCACTACCGCTTTGACGCGTCAAAACTCCCACCCGAACTGCTGATCCCCTGGACGGGCGACTGACCCGCCGCTATCCTTTCTCCTTTGGAGGTCTTTATGGGATTCTGGATCGCCTTGCTGATCCTTGCCTTGATCCTCACGGCGGGGGCGCTTTTCTACCTGCTTACCCGCTTCCGCCGCCTTTCCTTTCTTGACCGCCTCGGCGAAAAAAACCGCCTGCTCCCCTGGCTCGCGGCGGCTCTCTGCCTGCTGCCGGTCGCGGCGTTCGCGCTGCTCGGGCTGCCCGCGTTCGTCGTCGTACTCCTCCACCTCGCCCTTTTCTTCGCGCTTTTCGATCTGATCGCCCTGCTCGTCCGCCGGACGGCGAAGCGCGAGCTCTCCCGGGATCTTCGCTCCCTGCTCGCGGTCGCTTTGTGCGCGGTCTACCTCGGCGTCGGCTGGATCCAGGCGCATCGCGTCGCCGTGACCGGCTATACCGTCGCCGACGGCAAGCTGCAGGCGGGGGAGCGCCTGCGCGTCGTTCTGATCGCGGACGCGCACCTCGGTATTACGCTGGACGGCGCCGCCTTTGCCCGGGAGATGGAGCGGGTGGGGGAAACGGAGCCGGACCTCGTCGTTCTCGTCGGGGATTTCGTCGACGACGAGAGCAAAAAAGAAGATCTCCTCGCCGCCTGCCGTGCGCTCGGCGGGCTTCATCCCTCCCGCGGCGTGTATTTCGTTTACGGCAACCACGATAACGGCTACTATTCCTCCCGCGATTTTTCCGCCGCCGACCTGCGCGCCGCGCTGACCGAAAACGGCGTCCGGATCCTGGAGGACGAAGCTGTTTTCCTTGACGGCGGCTTCGTTCTCATCGGCAGACGGGACCGCTCGTCGCGGGACCGGGCGAGCGTGGAAACGCTCACGGCGGGGCTGGATCCCGGCCTCTTTTCCATCCTGCTCGACCATCAGCCAAGCGACTACGAAAACGAGGCGGGCGCGGTCGATCTCGTCCTCTCCGGCCACACGCACGGCGGGCATCTCATCCCCGCCGGGTGGATCGGGGAGCTGATCGGCGCCAACGACTTCACCTACGGCAGAGAGGACCGGCAGGGAACGACCTTTATCGTTACCTCCGGCATCTCCGGCTGGGCGATCCCCTTCAAGACCGGGACCCGCTCGGAGTTCGTCGTGATCGACGTGGTCCCCGCCGCCTGACGGCCCGGCAGAGTCCGCGGCCGGAAATGAAAGGAAAACTCAGATGAGACAACCGCTCGGAAAACGGACAGCCGCCTTTGCGGACCGGTTCGTCCGCTTTTGCGTTTACGGACTGATCATCTATTTTTTGCTTTACGGGTGCTTCTGCGTCGCCTCGAACGCCCGCTGGGACGTTCGGGCGCTGCTCGTCGCCGTTTTTTTGCCGGCGCTCGCCTATGCCGTTGCGCGGATCGCGGGGCGGTGGCGCTTCGGATGGCTCGTGCCGCTTTTGCTTGCCTTTTCGGTGCGGCTTCTTATGCTGTACGTCTGGCCCGTTACGCCGATCTCCGATTTTGCGGAAACCCTGGAGCTGGCGCAGGGCGTTCTGGATCCCGCAAAGATCCCTTCGTATTATACCGCGGTTTTTCCCAACCTGATGCCGTGGGTCGTCTACGAGGCGCTTGCCTTGCGGCTGTTCGGCGGATCCGCGTTCGCGCTTCAGATCGTCAACGCGTGCGCCTCCGCGGGGACCTGCGCCTTTCTCTACGGGATCGCGCTCTCTCTGACCCGGGATCGGCGCTGCGCTCTGGCGGCTTCGACCTTGCTCGCGCTCAACCCCTTCAGTTTCTTCTTCGTTTCGGTCCAAAGCTGCCAGCATATCGCGACCTTCCTGACAACGGCGGGCCTGTATCTCCTTCTCTGTCCCCGGATCCGCCGCGCGTGGCTGCGGTGGCTGCTCGGCGGAACGGTGATCGCGCTCTCGCAGCTCTTCCGTACGGAGATGGCGGTCGTGCTGATCGCCGCGCTCTGCTACGGGGCGTATCGGCTCGTTCTGCTCCTCGGAGAAGGGAAGGGGGCGCTCCGCCGCGCGGGGACGATCCTTCTTTGCGGCCTGCTCTTTTTTGCCGGGTACTTCGGCGTGATCCGGTCGGCGGACTCCGTCCTGCTCGGCAAAGGACTGGTGAAGCGGTCTATCAGCTCCGGGACGCTTTCCTATAAGATCGCGATCGGAATGAACGCCGAAACCAAGGGCGCCTGGAGCCGGGAGGACGCCGTGTATCTGCTTGAGTCGGCAGCGGACGCGGACGAACGCGAGCAGCTCAACCGATCCGTCGCCGCTTCGCGTCTGTGGGCGACCGAAAACTGGCCGGAGCTTTTTTCCTATAAAACGCAAGAGCTGATCGGCGATTACACGGACACTTGGCAGATGATCTACGACAGGGGAGAGGCGTACGGGCGTTTCAGCGGGCAGGTCCTTCCGCTGCTGACCCGCGGCGCCATGCTGGGGATCCAGGCGCTGGCGTGCGTGGGACTCTTTACCGTTCTCCGGCGCGGCGGGAAAGGCCCCCTTCTTCTCTTTGCCGTGATCCTGCTCGGGTTTCTCCTGGCATTTCTGATCATCGAGGTCCAGATACGCTACGCGCAGATCCTGATCCCGTTCCTTTGTATCTTCGCGGGGCACGCACGGCTCCCGCGCCGGACAAAACAAGGCGAAAGCAAAGCGAAGGATCCGGAATATGAAAGCTGAAGCCGGCTCAACTCCGTTTTGCCGGGCTGAAAAGATAAAAAGTCCCCTCGCCGCACGCGGCGAGGGGACTTTTTGGTGTTTCGGGCGCCGGCGGCGCGGGACGGCGGGAGTTCTGCCCCTCCCGAAGCGTTCGAACACTTGCCGGCGGGGAATCGGGCAAACGGGTCCGAGGCCGATTTCTTTTTCCGTTCATCCCGATTTCCGTTTTTCGCCAGTTGTGAGTCATTGGTTAATAACGCATAGTTGCTTTTCGCTGTGCGAAAATCATTCCCACTCGATCGTGGCGACCGGTTTTTCCGAGATGTCCCACGCCACGCGGTTGACGCCGGGGACGGTCGCGACGATACGGTCGCGGATCGTGCAGAGGGTGGAGAAGGGGATCTCCGGCACGGTCGCGGTAACGGCGTCGACGGTGTTGACCGCGCGGATCACGACGACCCAGCCCATATACCGTTTGCCGTCCTTGATGCCGGTCGATTGGATATCGGGGATCGCGCAGAAGTACTGCCACGGCACGGAGGGGAGCTTGCCGATCTCCTCGCGCACCACGGCGTCCGCCTCGCGCAGCGCCTCGAGACGGTCGCGGGTGATCGCGCCGACGCAGCGCACGCCGAGCCCGGGACCGGGGAAGGGCTGACGGTAGACCATATTGTCCGGCAGGCCGAGCGCTTTGCCGACCACGCGCACCTCGTCCTTGTAGAGGAACTTGACCGGTTCGACCAGCTCAAAGCGGAGGTCCTCCGGCAGGCCGCCCACGTTGTGGTGGGCCTTGACGCCGTCGCTCTCGAGGATGTCGGGGTAGATGGTGCCCTGCGCGAGGAAGCCGATGCCGTCGAGCTTTCTTGCTTCTTCTTCAAACACGCGGATGAACTCCGCGCCGATGATTTTGCGTTTTTTCTCGGGATCGGCGACGCCCGCGAGCTTGTCAAGGAACCGGTCGACGGCGTCGACGTAGATCAGATTGGCGTTCAGTTCGTCCCGGAAGACGCGGATGACCTGCTCCGGCTCGCCCTTGCGCAGCAGGCCGTGGTTGACGTGTACGCAGACGAGATTCTGCCCGATCGCGCGGATCAGCAGGGCCGCCACGACCGAGGAGTCCACGCCGCCGGAGAGGGCGAGCAGGACCTTGCCGTTTCCGATCTGCTTTTTCAGCGCTGCGATCTGTTCGGCGATAAACGCCTCTGCCAGCGCGGGGGTGGTGATGCGCTCCATCGATTCGGGTCTTCTGTTGTTTTCCATCGTATTCTGACCTCCGTATGATTTGATAAAGGAAAAAGATCATCTATTTCACCTATTATAGCAAGGGTGTGTTTTCAAGTCAATTCCCCCGCGGCGAAAAACCCTTCAAAAACTCAAAAAAATCCCCGCGGCGCCGAAAATCCGGCGCCGCGGGAGAGAGGAGCGGAACTTTTTCAGTCAAGCCGTGTCAGACTCAGACGGCGGATTGATCTCAGAGCGATCCAGTTGACGACCGCCGCGAAGGAGAGGGTGATCAGCACGGAGAAGAGGCAGGAGGGGACGCTGATCTGCCGGATCATCCGGAGCTCGACCCTCTCGACCGTGGAAAGCGTGTAGCGCGCCGCCGCATTTCCGATCACCAGACCCGATACGATCCCGAAGAACGCGGTGATCACGTTTTCTCGCAGAATATAGTTGACCGTTTCCCGGATCGTGAATCCGTTGATCCGCATCACGGTGAGCTCGCGCTTCTTTTGATTGATCTGGATTTTAACAAGATTGAGCAGGACCACGGCCGCCATAATGGCTGACATCGTGATCATAACGAGGATCACGGTATTCATGGACCGGGAAGCGACGTTTACCTTTTCCGTCAGTTCAGCCTTCGTGGTAAGCTGGATGAAGCTTTTCTCCTTCAGCAGATCGGCGCGGAGAGCGGACTCGTTCTCGTCTTTATGCTTGACCGCGAAGGTGTTGATCCCGTACGCGTCGCCGAAGAGCTCTCTGGCGTAGTCCGCGGACAGGTAGACGTTACGTCCAAAGTAGTTGTCATAGATCCCGGAGACCGGCACGTCGTGATAGGCGCCCGAGGCGTCGAGGATGCTCAGATGATCCCCGATCGAAAGACGGTAGATCTCCGCCAGACGGTTGAAGATGATAACGCCCCCGTCCGGGATCCGGGCGGTTTGTTTTTTTGTCACGTCGTAAAGCGAGCAGAAATGGATCAGCTCGTCCGGATCCGCGCAAAAAAGCTGCACCGTTTCAAAGGAATCCCCGATCCGCATCACGGTCCCTGTCACATACATCGGCAGCTTAGCTTCGGCCGACCGGTCGATTGCGGCGGCGATGGCTTCTTCCGCCTGTCCGCTCTCCTCCGGAAGGAAGGAAACGGTCGAGTTGTAACGGAGGATCTGACCGAACTGGTTCTCCGTTACGCCGAGGAAGGAGAATTTCAGGGAGAAGCCGATGATCAGAAGCATACAGCATCCGGCGATGCTGGCGACGGTGATCGCCACTCGTTTGAGATCCCCCCGGATATTCTTGAAGATCAGACCGGCGTACAGCGATTTCGTTTTTACGCCGTCCTCGCGGCGCTGTTCTTTGTTGTTTGCCCCTTTGACTTCGCCGTTCAGGAGTTTGACCGCCGGTTTTTTCAGGAGTTTTCCGCAGGCGGTATGAGTGGCAAGGATCCCGACCGAAACGGCGATCAGGATCGCGAGAATCGACGGGACCGGCTCGAATACAAACCGGAACTCCCCGATGGAAAAGGACTCCTCCATCGAACCGACCATGATCGGCTGCAAAACGAAGTACGCGATCAAGATCCCCGCGACCGCGCCGAGGGCGGAGGCGGAGCCTCCGAAGAGCAGGTATTTTGAGAAGATCTCCGAACGTTTGAAGCCGAGGGCCTTTGTCGCGCCGACAAGACGCCTCTGTTCGTCTATGATTTTCCCGATCGTGGCATAGCAGACAAGGGCTCCGAGCAGCACGAACAGCACGGCGAAGGAGATTCCGATGTTTGAGAACATCGAGACGGTGTCCTGCATTTCGTGGAAGGAGAGATTCAGGGAGCGGGGCAGCACGATCCATTTCCCGCCCTGCGTGTCCGACAGAATCGCTCTCGCGCGGGCGATCTCCGCCGCGCCCTTTTCATATTCCGCCTCTTTTTCGGCGAGCAGCGCCTTGCCGTCGGCAAGCTGCTCTTTTCCTTCTTCCCATTCTTTCGTTTTTTCCGCCAGCTCTTTTTCACCGTCGGCAAGCTGCTTTTCGGCGTCTGTGTATCGCGCCAGCCCCTCTTCGTATTCGGCAAGACCGCTTTCGTACGAGGAAAGATTGGCCTGATAGAGGAGGGAAGCGGAGGCGTATTCGCTTTCCTTTGCAAGATAGAGGGCGTACCCGTCGCGGTATTCCGCCTTTCCCTGTTCCAGCAAAGCGGCGCCCCGTTCGTACTCCTCTCTGCCTTTTTCCCATTCCGCCAGCCCCTCTTCGTACTGCGCCGAGGCGTTACCGAGCTGGTCGACCCCTTCGAGGAGCCGGTCGTAGAGGGACTTGACCTGCCGCCACGTCTCGCTTTTTTCGAGCTGGGAGAGGGTGGCCTCGATCAGAGCGGCGGAAAAGCCGTTTTGCTCTGCGACCGAACGGATCAGATCCTCCGCCTGAAGGGTGAAGTTTTGAGAAAGCTCTCGGATCGGGATCAGGTTTTCCGTGATCTGATCCTTGAGATCGGGCCAGAGATCGGTCAGCACCGCGCTGAAGAGTCGGCGGTTCGTATCGATGCTGCGTTCCGCCTCGTCGATCACGGCCTGCGCGACCGAGAGCCTGACCCGCGCTTCTTCAAGCTCCTGTTCTCCCTTTCGAAGCTCTTTTTCGCCTTCCTTGAGCTTTTTTTCGTTTTCTTCGATTTCAGCCGCCGCTTTTTCCAGCTCGGCTTTGGCGGCGTCGAGCTGCGCTCTGCCGCCGTCCAGCTCTGTTTTGGCTTTCTCGAGCTCCGCTTTCGCTTTGGCGAGTTTTTCCTTTCCGTTGTCGATCTCCGTTTTGCTTGAGAGAAGCTGCTGCTTTGAGAGATCAAGGGTGATCCGCGCTGTCTGCAGCTGCCGCTCGGCGTCGAAGAGGACCGCGTCGCCATCGGCGGCTTTTTCTCTCGCTTCGTCGAGTTCGGCTCTGGCCGTTTCCAGCGTCGTCTCTCCCTCCCCGATCTTCTTCTCGGCGTCCGCGAGGATCTCCGCGTCGCGCAGGACAGCCCGTTCCTTCCCAAAGAGCGTCAGAGCGTTCAGGTACGAACCGATCTGTTCGGCGTACCGGTCGGAAAACGCGTCGCTGTCGGCGTTTACCCGGACTAAGATCCCGGTGAACGGGACGCCGATGGCCTCCGTGTCGAACGAATCGACGGTGAGCAGAAGATTGGAGACAGACATTTCGTTTTTCCGGATCTTGTCCGGGTGGATCATAATCCCGGTGACGGTGTATGTTCCGGTCTTGAGGAAGGTCACGCCGCCGCTCTCCCGGGAAACGGTGATCGTTTGACCGGGCGCGACGCCGAGCGACGCCGCGAGCTCCGGGGTGACGGCGCACTCGCCCGCTCGCTCGGGGAGCCGCCCGTCCGCGAGAAGGACGGCGTCCTCCCGCTGCGTTTGCGAGATCGCCCGGACGGCGCTTTTCCCCGTTTCGCTTTCGGCGATCAGATCCGCCGCGATGATTCCCTCCGCATCGATGACGCCCTCGAACCGCTTGACCGCTTCCACGTCCTCCCGCGTGATCCCCCGCGTGGCGCGGATCTCCAGATCATGATACCGGATCCTGTCATAAAACGTGTTTCCCGCGTTTCCGGTCGACAGCGAGCCCATGCGGCACACGAGAAAGATCCCCGTACCGAGCGCGACGACAAGGACAATGGAAAGGAAGGAGACGATCTGCTTCCGTACGTTTTTCCGCGCGTCTTTGAACTGTGTTCTCGTCATCGCTCACCACTCCAGTTCCGTGGCTTTGAGGGGAGCCGCGTTATGCTTGATGCTGAAGACGCGTCCGTTTTTCAGCTTGACGATGCGATCCGCCATTTTCCCGATCTCGGGATTGTGCGTGATCATGACGACGGTCGTGTTTTCCTTTTTGACCGCTTCTTCGATGGCGGAGAGGACTTCGATGCTTGTCTCGTAGTCGAGCGCCGCCGTCGGCTCGTCGGCGAGGATCAGTTTTGGACGTTTGACGAGCGCGCGGGCGATCGCCACGCGCTGCTGCTGTCCGCCGCTCATCTGTGACGGAAAGCTGCCGCCCTTGTTGCCGAGACCCACGCGCGCGAGAGCTTCCTCCGGCGGCATCGGATCCCGGCAAAGCTCCGCGATGAAGCGCACGTTGTCCAGCGCGGAGAGGTTGGGCATCAGATTGTAGGACTGAAAGATGAAGCCGATGTAATTCCGGCGGTAAAGGGTGAGCTCCGCGTCCGTCGGGTGGGAATAATCGACGCCCTCCACAAGCAGCTTTCCGTCTGTGAGGTAGTCCATGCCGCCGATGATGTTCATCATGGTCGATTTTCCGCAGCCGCTCTCTCCGAGGACGACGAGGAACTCGCCCTTGTATATGTTCAGATTGATTCCCTTGAGGATGCGCGATACGCGCCCGGGAACGGCAAACTCCTTCACGACGTTCTGCAGGGAGATCAGGACCTCCCGTTCCTCCGCCTCTCCGACAAGGAGCCCCTTTTCCGCGATCGTGATCGCGGCAAGCGATGCCATCCGCTCGCAGAGCCGCAGCTCCTCCCGGTCGTAGGGACTGTGATCACGCTTGTTGATGATCTGCACGCATCCGATCGTTTTTGTCAGGTCGTTGAGCGCCACGCAGAGCATGGTGCGCGTCTGCACGTCGTGATCGTCGAACACGGTGCCCTCAAAGCGGGGATCGGTTTCCGCGTCCTCGATGATGACGGATTTTCCGCTTTTCGTGACCGCGCCCTCGATCCCGACGCCGTTTTCGATGCTGATCCCCGAGATGTCCGCCGGACCGGAATAGAAGAGGGGAAGGAGCGAGTTTGTTTTTTCGTCGAGCAGCCAGATGACGCCGATCTCGCTGTTGAGTTCCCGGAGGATGGTGTTAAGACTGCCGGCAAGCGCCTCGTCGAGACTTTCCACCTCCAAAAGCTGCTCCATGATCTGCCAGGTCGCTTTTGCAAAACGTTTAGATTCTTCCACGGTGTTCCTCCTGCCGCCCCGCCGCGCGGCTTTCCGCCGTAAACGGCGCGGGGCGGGTCGTGATTTTGAGTTGTCTTTTGTCCGGTTTTCCGGCTTCGCGCCGTCAGCTGCCGGAGGGGAGTTTTTGCGGGGTGGAGGTGGGCCCGACGACGCGCAGCAGATCCGGCCCGCCGTCCGGGTCCGGGACGAAGACGACCCGGTCGACGCAGACGCTGCGGGCTTTTCCCTCGTTGCCGACAGCCGTGTGGCGGTGGTAAACGACGAAGAGTTCGCTGCCGTCCGGGGAGGGGACGACCCAGCTGGAGCCGACGCCGTCCGCATTTGACGTGAAGGAGAGAATCTCGTTGTACCCGGATTTCTGATAGGGGCCGTAAACGCTCTTGGCGACGGCGTAGGCGATGCCGTAGTGCCCCTTGTAGTGGCCGGCGGCGTAGAGCATATAGTAGAGGCCGTTATGCTTGACGATCATACCGCCCTCGGCGATCTTGCCGTAGTCGTCAATCTCGTACCAGCTGTCCGGGTGGATCACGGCCCTGGCGGGCGAGACGGCGGTCAGCGTGCCGTTTTCCGCTTTGATCTCCTGGACGTAAACGTGGTTGCCGCCGCCGAAGCGGGTGTGCGTCAGATACAGTTTTCCGTCGTCGTCGAGGAAGGGGAAGCCGGCGATCTCCGTCGCGTTGTTGAGGACGACGTTTTCTCCCTTCATCGTGAAGGGACCCGTCGGGGAGGTGGCGGTCGCGCAGCGGGTCCGCGCGTCCGTCTGGCTTGCGGTCTTGGTGCAGAACCAGAGGTAATAGATCCCGTCGTACTTGAAAATGACGGGGGACATGGCAAGGTTGAGCGAGGGGATCTGCTCCTTGAAGGTCAGGCAGACCGTCTTTTCCGACCAGGAGACGAGATCGGGCGAGGTCTGGACGTACGCCGTTTTGGAATTGCAGGTATAGAGATAATAAAGACCGTTATCGTAGAGAACGACGGGGTCGGCGCCGGTCGTCACGGGGTTTTGGTAGGTTTTTTCCGGCGCGGCGGGCGCGTCGGAGAGGACTGAGCTGAAAGAGAAGGAGGCGCTGACCGTTGCCGTTTTGTCGGTCATCGCTCCCTCAAAGAGGGGAAAGTCTTCGTAGGCGAAGAAGAACCGGCAGACCCCGTCCGCGAAGGTAACGCCGACGGGATATTCCTTTCCCTCCGCGATCGGCAGGGAATAGCGCGCCGCGTACTTTTCCGACCAGCCGGTCACCCTCGTGACGAGCGCGGTGTCGGAGCCCGCGTCGAGATGGAAGGCGTAACCGGCGCCGCTCTCCGAGAGAACGGTGATCCGCTCGGTTTTCCCCTGCGTGAGCGCGGCGGTAAAGGAGGCGCCTTTTTCCAGCGTGAGCGCCTCGGCGACCGTTTTCAGCGACCGGATCTCCACGTTTTTGACGCAGCCGGCGCCGCCGTCGTTGCAGAGCCGGAGCCCGACAAGGCCGGAGGTCGCGGAGAGGGCGTCGTTTTTGCTGTCCCCCAGGCGGTATTCCGAGCGGAACACCTCCGCGCCCGTCGCGTTGTCGGTCACCGTGTAGATCAGATAGTCGGCGAGGGCGAGGACCCGCAGGTGCAGGCTTGTCCCCGTTTTGGTAACGGCTTTTTCGGAGGCGTAGACGTTGCCTTTCTTTTTGCCGCCGTCGGAAACGACGCCGAGCGCGGCCGTCACGCCGTCCGTCTGGATATAGGCGAGATAACCGCAAAAGGAATCAGCGCTCTCGCCGGTCGCCTTCTCCGCGTCGGCGCGGACAATCAGCCCCGCGCCCGCCCGGTGGTCGGCGAAGTCGCACTCCGCGATAAAGTCGCCGAGCGCGCCGGTGTCAAAGAGCAGGGTGGAGTAGTCTCCTTTTTTGTCGGGGGCGGCGCAAAACTCCCCGTTTTCAAAGGTAACGGCGCCGTATAGCGGTTTTATTTTAGACGCCGCCTCCGCGTCCGCGGAGGAAAAAACGAGGGAGGAGTCCTCCGGCGCCGTGAAGCGGACCGTTCCCTCCGGCTCCGTTTCCGCGTCCGTTTCCGCGCCGGTTGCCGCCGTTTCGTCGGGGCCGGAGGGAGAAACGGCGCAGGCGGAGAGAAAGAGCGCGCCGGAGAGAAAGAGAGAAAACAGTTTTCCCGGTCGTCTCATAGCGTTTTCCTTTCTTTTTGCGCGTCAGGAGCCGCTCGGCGCCTTCTGCGGAGTGGAGGTGGGTCCGACGATGCGGAGAAGATCGGGTCCGCCGTCGGGATCCGGGACAAAGACGACCCGGTCGAGGCAGATGCTGCGGCTTGACCCTTCGTTGCCGACCGAGGTGTGCCGGTGATAGGCGACGAACAGCTCGCTGCCGTCCGGCGAGGAAACGAACACGCAGTCGCCGACGCCGTCCGCCGCGGACGTGAAGGAGAGGACCTCGTTGTGCTCGATCTTTTTGTAGGGGCCGTAGATATTCTCACTGACCGCGCACGCTTCGCCGTAGTGCCCTTTGTAGTGGCCGGCGGCGTAGAGCATATAGTAAAGGCCGTTGTGCTTCGTGATCACGGCGCCCTCGGCGATCTTGCCGTAGTCGTCGATCTCGTAGTACCGGTCGGGGTTGATCACGAGCTTTGCGGAGGTAACCGGCGTGATCGTGCCGTTTTCCGCCTTGATTTCCTGGAGATAGACGTGGTTGCCGCCGCCGAAGCGGACGGTGGTCAGATAGATCTTTCCGTCCTCGTCGATAAAGGGCGCGCCGCCGATCTCCTGCGCGTCGTTGACAAAGCCGTTTTCTCCCTTCATTTTGAAGGGGCCCGCCGGGGAGGAGGCGGTCGCGTAGCGGATCCGCTCCTTTTGCTGCGCCTGGGTCTTGGAGGCGATCAAGAGGTAATAGGTGTCCCCGCTTTTGAAGACGTTCGGGCTCATAAAGCTCGTGAGGGTCGGGATGTCCTGCTTCGGGGAGAGGCAGACGGTTTTCTCCGACCACGAGCAGAGATCGGTCGAGGTCTGGACGGAAACATTCCCGCCGCCGAAGGTGTAGAGATAGTAAACCCCGTCTTCATAGAAGATCTCGGGATCCGCGCCGGAGACGACCGGGTTTTTGTAGGTCTTTTCGGGCGCGGCGGGCGCGTCGGCGAGGAGAGAGTCAAAGGAGAAAGACGCGCTGACCGCCGCCGTTTTGTCGGTCATCGTTCCCTCAAAGAGGGGATAGTCTTCATAGGCAAAGAAGAAGCGGCAGACCCCGTCCGCAAGCGTGACGCCGACGGGATACTCGCGCCCCTCCGCGATCGGCAGGGAATAGCGCGCCGCGTATTTGTTCGACCAGCCGGTCACCCGCGTGACGAGCACGGTGTCTGACCCGGGATCGATCTGGAACGCGTAACCCGCGCCGCTCTCCGAGAGGACGGTGAGCCGCTCGGAGGAGCCGACGGCGATCCGCGCCGAAAAGGCGGATCCTTTCGGAAGGGTGAGCGCCTCGGCGACCGTTTTCAGCGACCGGATCTCCACGTTTTTGATGCACCCGGCGCCGCCGTCGTTGTAAAGCCGCAGACCGACAAGGCCGGAGGTCGCGGAGAGGACGTCGTTTTTGCTGTCGCCCAGCCGGTATTCGCAGCGGAAGATTTCCCCGCCCGTCGCGTTGTCGCGGACGGTATAGACGAGATAATCGGCAACGGCGAGGACCCGCAGATGCAAACTCGTCCCGACCTTCGTGATATTATCCGGCGAGACAAAGAGATTGCCCTTCCAGCCGCCGTCGTCGGAGGCGGCGCCGAGGGCGCCGAGGCCGCCGTCCTTGCCGATAAAGGCGAGATACCCGTAAAAAGAGTTGGCGCTCGCGCCGCTCGCTTTTTCTCCGTTCGCGCGGACGATCAGCCCGCCGCCCGCCCGGTGGTCGACAAAGTCGCACTCCGCGATGAAGTCGCCGAGCGCGTCGGTATCAAAGAGCAGGGTGGAGTAGTCCCCCTGCTTCGTGGCGCGGAACTCTCCGTTCTTGAAGGCGATGGAGCCGTAAAGCGGTTTTATTTTAGACGCCGCCTCCGCATCCGCGGAGGAGAAAACGAGGGAGGAGTCTTCCGGCGCCGTGAAGCGGACCGTCCCCTCCGGCTCCGTCTCCGCCTCCGTTTCCGCGCCGGTCGGCTCCGCCGTATCGGCCGGCGGCGCGGACGGCGCGCAGGAGGAAAGAAGAAGGACACCCGCCAGCAGCAGACCGTACAGTTTTTTCGCGTGTTTCATCGGGGATCTCCCTTTCGCGTTTTATTATATTTGGATAGTTTATTCTATCATACTCCGTTCCAAAAAGCAAGAGTGAGCTCTCTCCGCCCCCTGTCTTTTGAATATTGTATAATATTCTAATATTGAAAAACGCGCTTGTATCAAGGGACGGAAAAGATCCCCGGAGCGTTCCGGGGGATCTTTTCGCGTTTATGATCGTATTCTGTTAGATAAACATCAAACATTCTCTTCCGCAAACGCCCGAACGACGTGGGAGAGGATCGCCGCGGCGAGGTCCATCCCCTCGACCGTGGTATGCTCAAAAGGACCGTGGAAAGCGTACCCGCCGGTGCCGAGATTGGGGCAGGGGAGACCCATATAGCTGAGGCGGGCGCCGTCCGTTCCGCCGCGGACGGGAACGGTGAAGGGCTCGACCCCGGCCGCCCGAGCCGCCCGGCGGGCGATCTCCAGGATCTTTTCGTGCGGCAGGATCTTTTCCGCCATATTGCGGTACTGTTCTTTGATCGAAAGGGAGACGGTCCCCGGTCCGTATTTTTCGTTGATCAGGGCGGCGGCGCGGCGCATCGTGTCCTCCCGCATCGCAAAGCGGACGGCGTCGTGGTCCCGGATGATATAGGAAAGGGTCGCTTCGCTCACGTCCCCCTTCATCTCCGTGAGATGGTAAAATCCCTCGTACCCCTCCGTGTAGCGCGGCGCGTCGCAGGCGGGCAAAAGGGCGTGGAACTCCATCGCCGCGAGCGAGGCGTTGATCATCGTATCCTTGGCGGATCCGGGATGCACGGAGAGCCCCCGCACGTTGACGACGGCGGCGGAAGCGTTGAAGGTTTCGTACTCCACGCCGCCTTCCCGGTCCCCGTCCACCGTGTAGGCGTACCGGGCGCCGAAGCGGGCAACGTCGAAGCGGTCCGCCCCCTCGCCGATCTCCTCGTCCGGGGTAAAAGCGAGGGAAACGGGTCCGTGCGGGAGCCGGCCGGAGGTCAGTTTTTCCGCAAGGGTCATGATCTCGGCGACGCCCGCCTTATCGTCGGCGCCGAGCAGAGTGGTGCCGTCGGTCGTGATGAGCGTCCGCCCCTTGAGGGAGGGGAGGTGTGGGAAATCCGCGACCCGCAGGACAAGGCCGCTCTCCCCGAGGGGGAGGTCCCCGCCGTCGTAGTTTTTGTGGAGCTGCGGCTTCACGCCGTCGCCCGGCGCGTCCGGCGAGGTATCGAGGTGGGCGATAAAGCCGACGGCCGTTCTTTCTTCCAGACCGGGCGTGGCCGGGATCTTTGCGTAGACGTAAGAGTATTCGTCCCGCTCGGCAAAAACGCCCATTTCGCGCAGCTCGCGGACCAGCTCGTCCGCAAGCAGAAGCTGGGAGGGGGTGCTGGGGTGCGCGCCGGAGGTCTCCGAGCTTTGCGTTCCGTAGCTTGCGTAGCGGAGAAATCGTTCGTATGCTCGCATCGTATGCCATCCTTATCGTTTTTTTCTGCTTTTATTTTACCATCGCGCGGGAAAAAGTCAAGTGTCTTGACAGACTCCCCGCCTTCCGTTTATAATAAAGCAAATAAAAGGAAAAAGGAGAAACGGCATGGAAACGGCGCAAACGCTCGCCCCTTACCGCGCGGTCCTCTCCTCCTGCCCGCTGCTTTCCGGGCTCGGAGAGGAAGCGCTGACCCGCGCTCTCTCCTTTTTTGGCGCGCGGAAGGTCCTTTTCCGCCGGGGGGAGTTTCTCCACCGCGCGGGGGAGCCGCTTACCTGCTTCGGTCTGGTGCTGGAGGGGGCCGTGCAGGTCGCCAGCGACGACCGGGACGGCAACCGGATGATTATGGCGACCGTTTCGCCGGGCGAGACCTTCGGCGAGTCGCTCTGCTTTCTCGGCGTACGGGAAGCGCCCGTCTATATCACCGCCGCGGAGGACTGCGCCGTGCTGCGCCTTTCCCCGGAGTCCCTGTCCCGCGCCGGCGCCGACCCGCAGGAGGCGGAGTTTTCCCGTCGCTTTACGGCGATGCTCGCCGCCCGTACCCTCCGGATGAACGACCGGATCCAGATCCTCTCCCGCCTCACGCTGCGGGGCAAACTGATCGCGTTTTTCTCGTACCAGGCGAAGAAAAACGGGAGCGACACCTTTTCGATCCCGCTCGACCGCGCGGATATGGCCGCTTACCTCGGCGCGGACCGCAGCGCCCTCTCGAGGGAGCTCTCCCGTATGAAACGGGAAGGGCTGATCGACTATTACCGCAACAGCTTCCGGCTTCTCCGATAATCCGTTGCAAATGCAACGCGCATTTCCGCGGTTTTGCGTATAATAAAAAGGGAAAAACGAAACCGAAAGGAAAACGATCATGAAAAAAATCACAGTTATTCTGCTCGCGGCGCTGATGCTCCTGCCGCTTTTCGCCGCCTGCGCGGGAAAGACGCCGGAGACTGCTCCGACGACGGAGGAAACGACCGCCGCTCCCGCGGGCGCGGAGACCGCCCCGGCGGAGGAGAAGGTTACCGTCCGTCTCGGCGCTCTGAAAGGGGCGACCTCGATCGGGCTTGTCAAACTGCTCGACGACGCCGAAGAAAAGAAGACGCAAAACGACTACGCCTTTCAGATGGCGGCGGCGGCCGACGAACTGACCCCCCTGCTGCTCAAGGGGGAGATGGATATCCTCGTCGTGCCCTCCAACCTCGGCTCCGTCCTCTATAACAAAACGGAAGGCGGCGTCCGCTTCCTCGCCGTTTCCACCCTCGGCGTGCTCTACCTGACCGAGAGCGGCGGCGAGAGCGTGAAGACCTGGAGCGACCTGAAGGGCAAGACCGTCTACTCCACCGGGAAAGGGACGACGCCGGAATACGCCTTCAAGTATCTGCTCTCGCAAAACGGTCTGGATCCCGAAAAGGATCTGACAATCGAGTGGAAGAGCGAGCCGACCGAGATCGTCGCGGCGATGAAGGCGGGCGGAGACGTGGTGGCGGTGCTGCCGCAGCCGTTCGTCACCGTGGCGGGCTCGCAGGTCGAGGGGCTGCGCACCGTGTTCGATTTCACCGCGGAGTGGGACAAGCTGAACAACGGCAGCCGTCTCGTCACCGCCGGGATCATTGTGCGCGCCGCGTTCGCCGACGAGCATCCCGAAACGCTCGCCCGTTTCCTTGAGGATTACCGGGCGTCCGTCGCTTACGCAAACGAAAACGCGAAGGACGCGGCCGTCCTTGTGGAAAAATACGGCATCGTGAAGGCCGCCGTCGCGGAAAAGGCGATCCCCTACTGCAATATCGTCTGCATCAGCGGCGCCGAAATGCTGCCGGTCATAAAGGGGTATCTCAATGTACTCTACGAACAAAATCCCGCCTCCGTCGGCGGAAAACTCCCGGCCGACGACTACTATCTCGCAAAATAACAAACCCTGGCAGAGGATCGCCGCCGTCGCGGCGGCGATCCTTTTCTGGCAGATCGCGGCGACGGTGACGGATCTGGACGTTCTGCTCGTCTCTCCCGTCCGGGTCGTCGTCCGCCTTTTTTCGCTTTGGCGGGAGGCGGACTTTTTTTCCACGGTCTTTTCCAGCTTTTCGCGCATCGTGCTCGGCTTTTTCGCGGCGTTCGTTCTCTCCGGCCTGCTCGCTCTGCTTTCCTACCGCTTTCCCGCCGCGGAGGTGCTGCTGCGGCCGTACGTCGTTACGATCCGCGCGGTCCCCGTCGCCTCCTTCATCATCATCGGGCTGATCTGGCTCACCACCGGCAGGCTGGCGGCTTTCATCTCCTTTCTGATGGTCTTTCCCATCCTCTATCAGAACGTTCTGCAGGGGCTGAAAAGCACAGATCCGAAGCTTTTGGAGATGGCAAAGCTCTACCGCGTCCCCTATGTCAGGCGGCTTCATATGCTCCACCTCCCCGCGATCAAGCCCTACCTTCTCTCCGCCTGCAGCGTGGCGCTCGGAATGTCCTGGAAGGCGGGGGTCGCCGCGGAGGTGATCGGGATGGTGGACGGCTCGATCGGGGAAAAGCTCTACTACGCGAAGATCTACCTCGATACCTGCGATCTCTTTGCGTGGACGGTCGTCCTCGTGCTGGCGAGCGTCCTCTTTGAAAAGGCGTTTCTCTTTCTTCTGAAAAAACTGTTCGCCGGATCGGAGAAGCTATGAACGACGTGATCGAGATCCGTTCGCTCTCCAAGTCCTACGGGGAGAAAACGGTGTTTTCCTCGCTTTCCCTTACCCTCCCGCTCGGCTCCGTGACCTGCCTGATGGGCCCTTCCGGCTGCGGGAAAACGACGCTTGCGTTCCTTCTCGCGGGCTTGATCCCGCCGGACGGGGGAGAGGTGGCCGGCGTGCCGGAGAAAAAGGCGTTCGTCTTCCAGGAGGATCGGCTCGCGGAGGACTTTTCCGCCCTCTCCAACGTCCGCTTCGTCCTGCCCGGCCGGGACCGGGAAAAGGCAAAAGAGGTTCTTGTCCGTCTCGGGCTGGGGGAGGAGCTTACCCGCCCGGTGCGGGCGTTCAGCGGCGGGATGAAGCGCCGCGTCGCCCTCGCCCGCGCCCTCGCGTACGACGCGGACGTTTACTTTCTCGACGAGCCCTTCAAGGGGCTGGACGGGGAGAGCAGGGAAGAAGCGGTCCGCTGTACGCTGGAGATGACCGCGGGAAAGACCGTGATCTTCATCACCCACGACCCGGAGGAGGCGAGGGCCCTCGGCGGCCGGGTGATCGACCTCGGCGCGCTCGCCGCCGGAAAAACGGAATAAAAAAGGGGAGCGGAGCTCCTCTTTTTTCGGGCTTGCATATTTTCTTCGGATATGATACAATGATCAGAAGAAAGAGAGCGCGGCGCGGTCCGCGCGGAAAAGATAAGGACGTTATATGCTGAAACTTGAACACATCGTCTGGGACGCGCCGGACGGCAGGAGGATCCTCGACGATCTCTCCTTTGAGGTACCGGACGGGAAGCTCGCGGTCATCACCGGCCCCAACGGCGGCGGCAAGACCACGGCGGCCAAAATCATAGCGGGGCTGGTCACGCCCCTTTCCGGCAGGATCTTCCTCGACGGGGAGGACATCACCGCCCTTGACGCGACCGAACGCGCCAAAGCCGGCGTCAGTTTCGGCTTCCAGCAGCCGGTCCGCTTCAAGGGGATCACCGTGCGCCGGCTGCTCGAGATCTCCGCCGGCGGCAAGGTCTCCGAGGGCAAGCTCTGCGACTATCTCGCCAAGGTGGGACTCTGCGCGAGAGAGTATCTGGACCGCGAGGTCAACGCCACCCTTTCGGGGGGCGAGATCAAGCGGATCGAGATCGCCTCGGTCCTCGCGCGCGGGACCCGCATCACCGTCTTTGACGAGCCGGAGGCGGGGATCGATCTCTGGAGCTTTACCAACCTGATCCGCGTTTTCGAGGATCTGCGCCGGGATCTTTGCGGCTCGATGGTCGTGATCTCGCATCAGGAGCGGATCCTGCGCATCGCCGACGAGATCATCGTGATCGCGGACGGCAAACTGAGGGAAAGAGGGCCCGCCGAACGGACGCTCGGCACGCTGCTCTCGGGCA
Organism: uncultured Clostridia bacterium; assembly: GCA_946410595.1. GTDB lineage: Bacteria > Bacillota > Clostridia > Oscillospirales > CAG-272 > RUG12395. The sequence continues at coordinate 38,621 of CAMKAU010000004.1, read as the reverse complement.
CGGACGTCGTCGCCGGCTGCGTCAAACAGGAGGAAATGTTCCGATGAGCGAAATCAGGATCAACGAAACGACGAAAAAACTGCTTTCCGAGATCTCGGATTTCAGCGGAGAGTTCAAGGGCGCCTACAATATCCGGGAGAACGGCGCCTGCGCCGGCCGGCGCTCAAGCGAGCATATCAAGATCACCTCAAAGACCGACAAACCGGGCCTTGAGATCCGGATCGACCCCCACACCGCGGGGGAGACCGTTTCCATTCCCGCCTGCGTGACGCACGGGGACGTCGACGACCTCGTCTACAACGACTTTTTCGTCGGCGAGGGCGCGGACGTCGTGATCGTCGCGGGCTGCGGCGTCCATACCGAAACGGGCGAGCCCGCCCGTCATAACGGGATCCACCGCTTCCTTCTCGGAAAGGGCGCGCGGGTCAAATACCTTGAAAAGCATATCGGCACCGGTAAGGGGATCGGGCTCCGCTCGATCGACCCCGTGACCGAGGCGGAGCTCGGCGAGGACGCGGTCCTCGAGATGGATACCGCCCAGATCGGCGGCGTGGACCGTACCCTCCGGCAGACGAAGGCAACGCTCGGCAAGGGCGCAAAGCTTTTCATCCGTGAGCGCATCCTCACGGAAAGGGATCAAACGGCGCAGACCGAGTTCTCCGTCGAGCTGAACGGGGAGGGCTCCGGCGTGGATCTCGTTTCCCGCTCGGTGGCAAAGGACGCCTCCCATCAGGAATACCATTCCGTGATCATCGGCAACACCGCCTGCACCGGCCACAGCGAGTGCGACGCGATCATCTCCGGCTCCGCCACCGTCAACGCGCAGCCGGAGCTGCACGCGAACAGCGAGGACGCCGCCCTCATCCACGAGGCGGCGATCGGCAAGATCGCGGGCGAACAGATCATGAAGCTCCGCACCCTCGGGCTGACCGAGGAGGAGGCGGAGGCCACGATCATCGAGGGATTTCTCAGTTGAAGACGCGGAGGACGTTATGATCTTTTTGGAAGACCTGCCCGCCTCCTGGTCGCCGGAGGCGGCCGGGGAGAGGGCGATGGAGCGGATGATCCCCGTGACCGCCCCGGAGGTGAAGGGCGCGCACGACGCGCAGTTCATCACAGCAGAAGGCAAAGCGTATATCGTCTACGAGGCGGACAACTTCAAAGCGGGCGAGTCCGCCTTGAACGAAAACGAGTACGCCGCGCTCTCCGTCGTCGATCTCGCTTCCTTTTCTCTGGAATGCTGCGGTCCGTTTGCCCGCAGGGGACAGACCTTTGCCGGCAGGACGCTCTGCAAGGGCAACGCCTTTCTGCCGCGCGTGCTCCGGCTTGAGAGGGATACGCTCCGGTTCTTCTTTACCAACGTGATCCCGGAAGAAGAAAGCGCGTACCATTACTATCTGGATTACGATCTTCCCACCGGCCGTTTTTCCGACCGGCTCTCGCTTCTGCGCCTCCGCACGCCGGAGGGAGAGGGCCCGCTCGATGCGGCAAACTACCGGGCGCTCTTCCGCGCCGCCGGCCATGCCTGCGAGGACCGCTGGTTCGGCGTATACCTTCTCGATCTCTTTGAAGAGGCGGGGACGCGGTATCTCGCGCTAAACAACTTTGTCGCCGGGCAGAACTCTCTCGCCCGCTTCAACCGGTCCTGCGACTGCGTGGAGATCGTCGGGCATATCGGCGGCGTTACCCCGACCGAAAAAACGACCGAGAGCGGGATCGCCCGCCTGCCGGACGGCCGCTGGATGGCGATCCTGCGCAACGAGATCGGGGACAAAAACTACCGCTTTTCCTACAGCCGGGACGGCCGGCTCTGGAGCGATCCCGTTTCCGAGCCGTTCCTCTGCGGCGGCGTCAACTCCAAGCCGGTCCTCTTTACCGCCGGCGGGTACTGCTTTATGGGCTGGAACGAGGGCTCGCGCACCGTTTACCACCTCGCCTTTTCCGCCGACGGGAGATCCTGGCGCACCCTTTTCACCTTCCGTTCTCCGGCGACCTTCCAGTATCCGACCTTCCGGTTCCACGCAGGGGAGCTTCTTTTCAGCGTGACGACCGGGCAGAAGGAGCGGATCTGCTTCGGTAAAGCGGGCGTCCGGTGCGAGGGCGGCCGGATCCTGCTTGAGCCGCTCTGAGCGCCGGAACGACGGAATCAAACGGAAAAAGAGGGCTCTTTCGCCGAAAGCGGAAGCGCCCTTTTTTACAGAAATTATAAAAACTTTTTTATTTCCGGAAGGGGGGACGAATTTTTTGTAAAACGGTTGACATTCCCCGGCCGGTTTGTTTTAATATGAATAATCTGTGAAGCACCGCGACAAGCGCGGCAGCAGCGGATGGGCGCCTCACCCGCCCCGGAGGTTTATGCATCATACGCACGAGGACCCGGAAGCGCAGCAGCTTTTTCGCTCCAGCGTCGATCTGACCGCAAGTCAGACGGAGCGGATCAAAACGCTTTCGGGAGACGAGGAAGTCCTTTTTGTCATCCCGGCGGACCTTTCCATGGATGGCCGCTACGGAAACTCCCTCTTTTTCGCGACCGGCAAGGCCGTGTATTCTTCCGCCGCGGACGGAGACGGAGCGATCCGTCTTCCCTATGACGAAATTGAATCGGCGGACGTCAAGCGCTGTTACGGCAACGCGCTTTTGACGATCCGGAAACGCGACGGAAAAACCGACAATTTTATCCGTTTTTCTCTCAAGACCGCTTCCGTTTTTGAAGCGGCGGCTTTGTTTATCGCCCGCGCGGCGGAAGGCGAAGCGCTGGAAGCTCTCCTGCCCGCTCTGGAGGAGACCTTTGAAAAGCAGCGCTCCGTGTGCCCGAAGTGCGGGCGTTCTCTCATCCGGCCGGGCGCCGCGTGTATCTACTGCTCCTCCAAGCGCCGCTTTATCAAAAAGATCGCGCGCTACATTCTCCCGCACAAATGGCTGCTCCTTTTCTGCGTTCTGCTCTCGGTCGTGACGACGGCGATGTCCCTCTTGCCGCCCTATATGACCAAGACCCTCGTGGACGAGGTCTTCCCAAACAACGATCTTCGCCTGCTGCATATCGTCGTCGCCCTCCTCTTCGGCGCGCATCTTCTGCAGCATCTGCTCGGGATCGTCCGTTCCTACTACCTGCGCAAATGCGGGGACAGCATCGTCAAGGAGTTCCGCGCGGATATCTACGCAAAGGCCCAGTACCTGCCGATGCGCTTCTACGACAGCACCTCCACCGGCTCGGTCATCAACCGCATCAGCGGCGACACTTCGACCCTGCAGGCCTTTATGCTGCGGATCACGCAGGAGGTCGTCGTCCAGTTCTTCCAGCTGATCGGGATCGTCGTCATCATGCTCTCGATGAACTGGGAGCTCACCCTCCTTTCTCTCATCCCCGTTCCGTTCGTCGTGGTGTTCGCCCGCGTTTTCGGGCAGAAGATCCGCCCCTTCTACGTCAAGATCTGGCGGCGCTGGTCGGCGGTTACCTCGATCCTCACGGACACCCTGCCCGGGATCCGCGTGATCAAGGCGTTCACAAGCGAAAAGAAGGCGATCGATAACTTCAACGAATATAACGACGAATGGCTCAAGACCGATATCCGCAGCGCCCGGATCACCATCAGCTTCCCGCATCTGATCTCCTTCGTCATCACCTGCGGCTCGCTGCTCATCTGGGGGCTCGGCGGTACCTACGTCATCAACGGCGCGTCGGAAGCCATCTCGGTCGGTCTGCTCGTTTCCTTCATTTCCTATACCTCGATGTTCTACGGCCCCGTCAACTTCTTCGCCAACCTCAACGATTCCTATCAGCACGCGCTGGCGGCGGCGGAGCGGATCATGGACATTATCGACGCCGAGCCGGAAAACGACTTCTCCGCCGGTAACCACCCGAAGAACTTCAAAGGCAAGATCGAGTTCCGCCACGTCAACTTCTCCTTTGACCGCTCGAAGAACACCCTCTCGGATATCAACTTCGTGATCGAACCGGGGGAGATCGTCGGCATCGTCGGGACGACCGGCTCCGGCAAGTCGACGATGATCAACCTCCTGATGCGCTACTACGACGGCTATGACGGCGAGATCCTGGTGGACGATATCGATATCCGCAAGATCGATATGAACTTCTACCGCTCGAAGATCGGTTACGTCCAGCAGGAGCCGATGATGTTCCGGGATACGATCTTCAACAATATCGCCTTCGGCAGCGACGATCCCACCCCCGAGGAAGTGATCCACGCGGCGGACGTGGCGAACGCGCACGAGTTCATCGCCCGGATGCCGGACGGGTACGATACCCTCCTCGGCGAGCGCGGCATCGGCGTTTCCGGCGGGGAAAAGCAGCGTCTTTCCATTGCCCGCGCGGTCCTCAAAAACCCGAGCATCCTCTTCTTTGACGAGGCGACCGCCTCGGTCGACTCGGAGACGGAAGCGCTGATCCAGGGGGCGATCGAGCGTCTGATCAGCGGGCGGACGACCATTATGGTCGCCCACCGCCTCTCCACCCTGCGCCGCGCCACCAAGATCATCGTTGTCGACAAGGGCGAGATCCTCGAGATGGGCACGCCGGAGGAGCTGATGGAAAAGAAAGGGAAGTACTACCGCCTGGTCCAGATCCAGACGATGCGCGCCGACGCGGAGAAGATGAAAGAGGAGGAGAGGTTCGAATGAAACGGGAACGCCTCTATATCGACGGCAACAACGCCCGCTTTACCCGCCGCGACCTGACGGTGGCGGATATGGAGCTTTTCTCCGGCGAGACGGTCGAGGGGGTCGAGCCCCGGCGCCTCTTTCCCCTCAGCGGGACCGACCGCTATATCACCCTGCTGGATCAGGATCAGGACGAGGTGGGGATCATCCGGGATCTCAACGATCTCTCGGAGGAGGGAAAAGCGATCATCCTTTCCTGCCTGGAGGAATACTACCGCATCCCGAAGATCACGGCGATCAAAAGCATCACGGAAAAGTTCGGGAAGGTCTCCTTCTCCGTGGTAACGGACAAGGGGGATCACGCCTTCGACGTACGCAATATCGTCCATTCGATCAAGCTGGTCTGCGGTACGCGCGTACTGATCCGCGACAGCACCGATAACCGCTACGAGATCCCCGATCTGCGCCGGCTTGACAAACGGAGCCGGAATCTGATAGACTTTTATCTGTAAAAAGAAGGAGAAAGAGAATGAAACTCGTACTCGCGATCGTAAACAACGACGACAGCGCGGTCGCCGCGTCCTCGCTCACGGCGGAGGGATATTTCGTCACGCGGCTTTCTACCACGGGCGGCTTTCTCATGGTCGGAAACACCACCCTTCTCATCGGCACGGAGGACGAAGGCGTCCCTCACGTTCTGGAGATCCTCAAAGAGCACTGCGTGACCCGCCGCCAGATGGCGACGCCGGTTACCGCGTTCGGCAAAGGGATGAAGGCGGACAGTCTCCCGCCGAAGGTCAAGGTGGGCGGCGCCACGGTGTTCGTTCTGAACGTGGAAAGCTGCGAAAAACTGTAAAAAAGGCGGAAGGACCCGGTCCTTCCGTCTTTTTTTGCCGCTCGGAACGCAAAAAAACCGGAAAAAACGCAGAAAACGGCAGCCCTTCCTGCAAAAACAAAAAATCATCACAAAATATTCACAAATCTCTTGCAATTTTTGGATAAATATGATATATTGTTTTTGCATTACACCTCAAATTTGATTTTTAGGGAGGATCCAACGCAATGAAAAAGTTTCTCGGCATCGTTCTTTGTCTTTCCATGCTGCTCGGCGCGGTCTCTCTTTTCGCCTCCTGCGAGAAGAAAACCTATGAGATCGCCGTCGTGACCGATATCGGTCAGCTGATGGACAAGGGCTTCAACCAGGGTACCTACGAAGGCGCGAAGGCCTACGCGGAAGCCCACAAGATCAACTACAAGTATTATCAGCCCGCCAACGGCAGCGACGCGACCGATAACGACCGCGTTGCCGCGATGAAGCTCGCGATCAACAACGGCGCGAAGATCATCGTCGCCCCCGGCTTCCTGCAGGCCACCGCTATGACGGAAGTCGCCACCGCGAACCCGGACGTTAAGTTCGTTTTCGTCGACGGCTGGGCTCTCGGCCTTGACAACGTCACCGCCATCGTCTACAAGGAGCAGGAGTCCGGCTATCTCGCCGGCTACGCCGCCGTTATGGAAGGTTACACCAAGCTCGGCTTCACGGGCGGCGGCGGCGGAGCCAACCCCGCTGTCAACCGTTTCGGCTACGGCTTCATTCAGGGCGCCGAGGCTGCCGCGAAGATCAAGAACGTGGATGTCGCGATGAAGTACAGCTTCAAGTACGGCGAAAACTTCAACCCCTCCAACGAGCTCCAGACCCAGATCGCCGGCTGGTATGCCGACGGGACCGAGGTCGTCTTCTCCTGCGGCGGCTCGATGTTCCAGTCCGTGAAGAGCGCGGCGGGCGAATATCCGAACGCGAAGATCATCGGCGTTGACGTTGACCAGTCCGGCGAATCCGAGAAGGTCATCACCTCCGCCGTCAAGGGCCTTGCCGTTTCCGTTGAGAAGGTCCTCGGCCAGTTCTACGAAGGCAAATGGGATGCGGAGCTTGCCAACAAGGCGCAGAACCTCGGCGCTGCCGAAGATTCTACCGGTCTGCCGATCGATACCTGGCGCCTCAAGAACTTCACCGTGGATCAGTACAAAGAGGTCTTCAACAAGATCAAGAGCGGCGAGATCGTCCCGGTCGCCGATGTTCCTGCCGATGTGACCGCCGGGCTTACCAAGGTCACCGTCACCATCGAAAAATAATCCGGACGAAAGGGATGGCGGCAACGCCATCCCTTTTTTGCTTGTATCTCAAAAGAAAAGAGAGAACTTGTATGAACGAAACAAGACAGGAGCAGGATCTCCGGACCGGGAAGGCGGACTCCCCGTACGTGATCGAGATGCGCAATATCACGAAGGTCTTTCCCGGTATCGTGGCAAACGACCATATCACCCTCCAGCTCCGGCGGGGCGAGATCCACGCTCTGCTCGGGGAAAACGGCGCGGGCAAATCGACGCTGATGTCGGTTCTCTTCGGCCTTTACCAGCCGGAAGAGGGCGAGATCTACAAAGACGGCGAAAAGGTTACGATCCGCGACCCCAACGACGCAAACGCCCTCGGGATCGGGATGGTCCACCAGCACTTCAAGCTGGTCGACGTATTTACCGTTCTCGACAATATCATCCTCGGCGTGGAGCCGAACACGCTCGGCTTTCTCAATAAAAAGGCCGCGCGCGAACGGATCCTGGCGCTCTCCGAGAGCTACGGTCTGAACGTGGACCCGGACGCGCTCGTGGAGGACATCACCGTCGGGATGCAGCAGCGGACGGAGATCCTCAAGATGCTCTACCGCGAAAACGAGATTTTGATTTTTGACGAGCCGACGGCGGTCCTGACGCCGCAGGAGATCACCGAGCTGATCGGCATCATCCGCGGGCTCGCGGCGGAAGGGAAGTCCATCCTCTTTATTTCCCACAAGCTCAACGAGATCATGGAGGTCGCGGACCGCTGCACCGTTCTGCGCAAAGGGAAGTATATCGGCACCGTGAATATCGCGGACACGACCAAAGAGGAGCTTTCCAATATGATGGTCGGCCGGAACGTCAAGTTCACGGTCGACAAAGCGCCCGCCGAACCGAAGGAGACGGTCCTTGAGATCAACAATCTGACGGTCCGGAGCAGGATCCACAAGAAAAACGCCGTCAGTAACGTTTCCCTGTCCGTGCGGGCGGGGGAGATCGTCTGCATCGCGGGCATCGACGGCAACGGCCAGAGCGAGTTTGTCGGCGCTCTCTCCGGACTGGAAAAAGCGGAGCCGGGCTCCTCCGTCCTCCTCTGCGGAGAGGACGTGACCAAAAAGAGCATCCGCTACAAGAACACGCACGGGATGAGCCATATCCCGGAGGACCGTCACAAGCACGGACTGGTCCTCGACTATTCGCTTGAGGAAAACCTCGTGCTGCAGCGGTATTTTGAAGCGGACTTCCAGAAAAACGGCTTCATCCGGTTCGACGCCGTCCGCGCCTACGCGGATCGGCTGATCGGGGAATACGACGTGCGCAGCGGCCAGGGACCTGTAACGGTCGCGCGCAGTATGTCCGGCGGCAACCAGCAAAAGGCGATCATCGCGCGGGAGATGGACCGTGAGCACAAGCTGCTCATCGCCGTCCAGCCGACAAGAGGACTGGACGTCGGCGCGATCGAGTCGATCCACCGGCGGATCGTCGCCTCCCGGGACGCGGGAGCGGCGGTGCTGCTGATCTCTCTCGAGCTTGACGAAGTGATGAACCTCTCCGACCGGATCCTCGTCATGTACGAGGGCGAGATCACCGGCGAGTTCGACCCGAAGACGGTCACCATGCAGGAGCTCGGGCTCTTCATGGCGGGCGCAAAAAGACAGGATAAGGAGGCGAGCGAGAAATGAACGGACCGCAAAAAACCGATAAGCGCGTTCCTCTTCTGAAAAAGAGCGGCGCAAGATCGGTCTTCGCCTCTCTCGTCAGCATTCTCGGCGGGATCCTCGTCGGGTTTATCGTGCTGCTCCTGCTCGCCGTCTTTGCGGAGGATATCCCCTTTTCGGAGGCCTTCTCCGGGATCCTGATCGTTCTCGGCGGGCCGCTTTCCGCCGGCAGCGCAAAGGACGTGCTCTTCCAGCTCGGGAATATGCTCTTCCAGGCAACGCCCCTGATCATGACCGGCCTTTCGGTCGCGCTCGCTTTCAAGACCGGCCTGTTCAATATCGGCGCGCCGGGGCAGTATCTGATGGGCGCGACGGGCGCGCTGATCGTCTCCCTCTCTCTCCCGACGGACGTGATCCCCTCGTGGATCGTGTGGATCCTCGCGCTGCTGGCCGGCACGCTGCTCGGCATGATCTGGGGGGCGATCCCCGGGTTTTTCAAGGCGCGTTTCAACGTTAATGAAGTGATCGTCTGCATCATGACCAACTGGATCGCCGCCAACCTCGTTTCCTGGATCTTCCAGGCGTCGGGAGACCGCTTCATCAACTACGCGGAGACCAAGGTCAGCTTCATCCGCAAAACGGCCTCCAACGGCGTGGCGACCGCGACCCTCGGGCTTGACAAGCTGCTCGGCAATTCCTATATGGATATCAGCATCTTCCTTGCCGCGGGGATCGCCGTTGTGCTTTATATCGTGATCAACAAAACGACGTTCGGCTACGAGCTGAAGGCGTGCGGATACAACAAAAACGCCTCCAAATACGCCGGCATGAACGAAAAGCGCAATATCGTTCTCGCGATGGCGCTGTCCGGCGCGCTCGCCGCCTGCGGCGCGGCGCTCTGGTGCCTCAACGGCGCGCAGGATTTCATCTGGAACACCTACCTCTCCCTGCCCGCCGACGGCTTCAACGGCATTCCCGCCGCCCTGCTTGCCAGCAATAACCCGATCGGCGTGATCTTCTCCGCGATCTTCCTGAAGTATATCTCGGTCGGCGGCTCCAATCTGGCGGCGCAGACCTCCTTCAACGAGTACGTCTCTCCGCTGATCGTCGCCGTGATCATCTATTTCTCCGGCTTCTCCAAGCTGATTAAGGACCTTTTGTCCAAAGAACGGATCAAAAAAGCGGAAGCCGCCCCGGCCGCTCCTCTCCCGGACCCGGATCCGAAGGAGCCCCCCGCGCCCGCTGCGGCGGACGCCTCCGCCGAGGCGGAGGAAAAAACGGAGAAGGGAGGTAACGCGCTGTGATCTTTCTCATTCAAAAAACGCTGATCTTCTCCATCCCGCTGCTCATCGTGGCGCTGGCGGGCATGTACGCGGAGCGCAGCGGCATCATCAATATCGCGCTTGACGGTATTATGATCTTCGGCTCCTTCATCGGCGCGCTGACCGCTTACCTCCTCCGCAAAGCGCCCTATTTCGTGGATCACAATCAGCTGACCTTCCTGCTCGCTATGGCGATTGCGGCGGTGGGCGGGGCGCTCTTCTCGCTCCTTCTCTCCTTCTCCGCGATCAAGCTGAAGGCGGATCAGACCATCGGCGGCACGGCGCTGAATATGCTGGCCCCGGCGATCGCCCTCTTCTTCATCAAGGTCTTCTTCAGCAAAGACCAGCTGGAGATGACGATGGAGGCGGACAGCAGCGGCAAGCTGAAGGATTTCGGCTTTGTTCTGCTCAACGACGATCTCGGTCCCGTCGGTAAGGTCTTTTTCGACAAAGCGTATATCTCCACCTTTATCGCCGTCGGGCTCTTTATCCTCTTCTCGATCTTGATCTACAAGACCAAGACCGGCCTTCGCCTCCGCTCCTGCGGCGAGCATCCGCAGGCGGCGGCCAGCGTGGGGATCGACGTGCAGAAGATGCGCTATCTCGGCACTACCGTTTCCGGCGCGCTTGCCGGTCTCGGCGGATATATCTACGTTGCCACCGTGGCAAACGGAACGGCCTCCGGCGCTGTTGCCGGGATGGGCTTCCTTGCGCTTGCCATCATGATCTTCGGCAACTGGAAGCCGCTCGGCATCGCGTTCGGCTCGCTGCTTTTCGGCTTCCTCAAGTGCCTCGGCGTGATCTATCCGCAGATCAGCGTCACGATCAAAGGGGAGGAGGTCTTCTTCCTCAAGGATCTCAACCTGCCGATGTATTTCTACAACCTCATCCCCTACGCGGTCGTCCTGATCGTCCTTGCCTTTACCTCCAAGCGCTCCCGCGCGCCGAAGGCGGAGGGCATCCCGTACGATAAGGGGATGCGCTGATCCCGGCGCGGGATTGAAAGAAAAAAGCGGCGTCTCCCGGTTTGCGGGAGACGCCGTTTTTTCCCCGGAAAAGGCGGGCGCGGACGGTCGGATTTTTCCTTTCCCCTTGACTTTGCGCGACGAAGCGATTACAATAAAGCCAGTATCAAAACGGAGGAAAAACGGATGCTTCGGATCGGGATTGATCTCGGCGGGACGAATATCGCCGCCGGTCTGGTCGGGGAGGATTATCGCCTCCTCGCCAAAAAGAGCGTCCCTACCGGCGCGCGCCGTCCGCCGGAGGAGATCGCCGCGGATATGGCGGAGCTTTGCCGCTCGCTTGCCGCGGAGTACGGCGTTTCGCTTTCCGATTGCGGGGCGATCGGGGTTGCGTCCCCCGGCGCCGTGGACCCGGAGGAGGGAACGATCAGCTATTCCTCCAACCTGCCGTTTCGTGATTATCCGCTTGCCCGGACGCTCTCCGCGCTCCTCGACGGACGGGAGGTCCGCCTTTCCAACGACGGCAACGCCGCCGCGCTCGGCGAGGCGCTCGCGGGCGCCTCGCGCGGGACGAAAAACTCGGTTATGATCACCCTCGGCACCGGTGTCGGCGGCGGCGTGATCCTCGGGGGGAAGATCCTCGTCGGCGTCAACGGAGCCGCGGCGGAGCTCGGGCATATCCTGCTCCGGGAGGGCGGCCTCCTCTGCTCCTGCGGCAGGCGCGGCTGTTTTGAAGCGTACGCCAGCGCCACGGCGCTTGTCCGCCGCACGCGGGAGCGGCTTGTCCGCGCGATCGCGCTCGGGATCCCCACGAAAATGCTCGACGCCGTCGGCGGCGATCCGGCCGCGGTGAGCGCGCGCACCGCCTTTACCTGTATGCGGGAGGGCGACGCCGAGGCCAAAGCCGTTGTCGACGAATACCTCTGCGACCTTGCCGCCGGGATCACCGATCTCGTCAATATCTTCCAGCCGGAGGTCCTCTCCATCGGAGGAGGACTGTCCGGGGAGGGAGAAGCGCTTCTTAACCCCCTCGTTCCCCTTGTGGAGCGGGATCAGTACACCCGCCGCAGCGCCAAAAAAACAAAACTTCGCATCGCCGAGCTTGGCAACGACGCCGGTATCATCGGAGCCGCCTCGCTTTGAGAGATACGCACAGAAAGGAAACAGAAACCACTATGACGATTACCTGCCTTGACCTGGAAGGAGTCCTTGTCCCGGAGATCTGGATCGCGTTCGCCGAGGCGAGCGGGATCCCCGAGCTCACCCGCACCACCCGCGAGGAACCGGATTACGACAAACTGATGCGCTGGCGTCTCGACGTTCTGCGGGAGCGCGGGCTCGGACTGCCAGAGATTGCCCACGTGATCGAAACGATCGACCCCCTCCCCGGCGCAAAGGATTTTCTCGACGAGCTGCGCTCCTTTTCGCAGACTGTGATCATCAGCGATACCTTCGAGCAGTTCGCCGCTCCGCTGATGAAAAAACTCGGGATGCCCACCATCTTCTGCAACACCCTCGAGGTGGCGGAAAACGGCGCGATCACCGGCTACCGGATGCGGGTGGAGAACACCAAGCTGACCACCGTCCGCGCGCTCCATACGATGGGGTATGAGACGATCGCCTCCGGCGACAGCTACAACGACCTCCCGATGATCCGGGCAAGCAAGGCGGGTTTTCTCTTCTGCAGCACCGATAAGATCAAGGCGGAAAACCCGGATATCCCCACCTGCGAGACCTACGGCGAGCTCCTCGCCGCCATCCGCCGCGCCTTCTGAAAACGAAAAAAAGCCCGGCAGAGCAAACGCTCTGCCGGGCTTTTTTCAATAGATGATCCCCTCGCGGTTTTCGACCGGGGCGACGATCCGGATCGTGCCGGAGGCGGCGCCGCGCGCCCGGGAGAAGGAGATCCAATAGGCGTCCGCCGTCGCGGTCAGGGAAAAGTCGAGCAGATCCGAGAGCGCCTCTCCGTCCGCGACGGTGAGCCCGGCCCCTTCCATCGCCGCCCGGAACTCATCGGGCGAGGAGGCGGTCGTGATCCCTCCGATCCGCACGGCGGGGTCGGTCACGGTGATCCGGGTCACAAAGGCGCCGGGATCCGCGTAGTCCGGCCAGCGCGTGACGGTGTAGACGACATAGCGCTCGGGGTCGTCCCCCTCCGAGGTCGGGGCGTATCCCGTTCCGTAGTATTCCTTGCCGCCGATGATACCGAAGCGCGGCGTGTAAGCGGAAAAATCAAAGTGTTCCACGTCCTCGCAGATCCAGAACTCCAGCGTCGTATCGGAAAGCGCCCCCGGGGCGGTCTTCGGCTCGACCCGCTCGCCGAGCGGTTTTCCGTCCGGCGCGGTCTCCTCTCCGGCCGGCGCCGTCTCCGCGGGGGACGCGCTCTGGCAGGAGGAGAGAAGGAGCGCCGCGAGCAGCAGCGCGGCAAGGAAACAGGCAAACCGCTTCATGCGTTATCCCTCGTAGCAGCCGAAGAAGATCGGCAGACCGGTCGCGGTGTCGATGATCGCGTAGCAAAACGGCCGGTCAAGGACGACGCGCGGCGGCTCTTCGACCGGCATGGCGCTCGCCGCCGGCATGATGACCGCGGTCGCGGCGGCGGCTTTCGTTCCGTCCTTCGTTACCTCGATATGCGTTTTGTGCAGGACGTCGGAGACGTAGAGGCGATACCCCTCTTTCGTCGTTCCGATCCCGGTGAGATCCGCCTTGTCTCTGTCAAAAACGTCCGTTACGCCGAGGGATTTGAGGAGATCAACGAGCGAGGCGGAGCTGTCGGTCGTGAACTCCGGCATCACGGTAATGACCTTCCGCTCCTCGGCGCTGTTGACGAGCGTGAGGTACTTTTCCCCGTCGAGGGAGGCGATATAGTCGGCGATCTTCGTCCCTTCGTTGGGCAGCAGAGCGAGGAAGGCGTAGGTCCCGCCGGAGTACCGCTTGACAAAGCCGACCTCGCGTTCCCCTTTGATATAGCCGTATTCCTCGGACGAGAAGAAGGGAAGCGTTTTTTCCTTCCCGTCGGAGCCGGTAAACGGTTTGTCCCACGTCGTCATTCCCTTATGCTGCCACTCCGCGATAAAGGAGAGCGCGTTCACGAGGATCATCGCCGTGTACTCGTCGATCGCGCCGTCCGGGAGGATCGAGGGGATCATTTCGTCGGTTTTTTCCTTGACCCAGTCGTTGACCGGCTGTTCCGGTTTGGCGAGAGAACGGTCGATCTTCCTTACCTCCGCCGCGTAATACGCGTCAAGGAGGTTGAGGTACGCTTCGTCCGGCGTTAGTACGTCTTCCGCGTACCAGGCGGAGTCGGCGGCCTTGAGCGTCGCTCTTTCGCTGTTTGCAAGCGAGGTGATATAGGCGTAGAGCTGGGTGTTGAGGGCGTCCGCGTCCATTCCGGCGCAGAGAAGTTTTTCAAGCTGCGTTTTCGTTTCCCCCTTCGCGCCGTTTGCGGCCATCGCGAGCGCGACCGAAACGGAGAGCGGGGAAACGAGCGCGTTTTTCCCGTTTTTCTGATAGAACTTCCGGTAGAGGTCAAGAGCGAACGCCGCTTCTCCCCGGACGAACTCCTCGGAGAGGGTGCCGGTCTTCGGCTGAACGGGGTTCACGATCGGCTGCCCGGTCGCTTTGCTTTCGTCATCCGGACGGTTGGTTTCCGGCGCCGCCGTAACGGGGTCGGTCGCGGGCGCCGTCTCCGCCGGAGACGCGCTTTGGCAGGCGGAAAGAAGAGGCAGAGCGAGGAAGACGAGCGCGAGCAAAAGAGAAGCAAGTTTTTTCATCGGAGTTCTCCTTTTCTGGTTTTCCTATTATACGCCGCGGCAGGAAAATCTCCTGTCAGGTGACATTTTTTCATCCTTCATAGCAGCCGAAGAAGATCGGCAGACCGGTCGCGGTGTCGATGATCGCATAGCAAAACGGCCGGTCGAGGACGACGGAGGGGACTTTCTCGGGGGAGGGCGCCGCGTTTTTGACCAAAACCACCGCGGTCGCGGCGGCGGCTTTCGTTCCGTCCTTGGTCATATCGATCCGCGTTTTGTGCAGAACTTTGGAAACGGAGAAATCCTGTTTTCCGTCGGCGGAAAGGGCGGAAAGGTCGGCGTTGCCGCCGAAGACGGTCTTCACGCCGAGGGCGGGGAGGGTTTCGGCAAGGTCGCAGCCGAACTCGGTGGAAAACTCCGGAATCGTAACGTCGACCGCGCGATCTTCGGAGCCGTTGACGAGCGCGAGATAGCGCTCCCCGTCAAGGGAGGCGAGGTAGTCGGAGAGGGAGATCCCCTCGTCCGGGAGCAGCGCGAGAAAAGCGAAGGTCCCGCCGGCGTAGGGCTTGATAAAGCCGGTCTCCTTTTCCCCCCGGATATAGGCGTTTTCCCGGCTCGAGAAGAAGGGAAGCGTTTTCGTTTTTCCCGCTTCGTCGGTAAAGGTCATATCGCGGGTCGTTTCGGCGGGTTTTTTCCATTTCGCTTCAAAGGCGAGGGCGTTGACCAGTACCATCGCGGCGGTGGGGCCGAGATCTTTCTCCGAGAGGATCTCCGGGATCATCTCGTCGGTCTTTTCCTTTACCCAGCCGTTGATCGCGTCGGCGGCTTCCGGGCGGGCGAGATCCAGCTCGCGCACCTCGGCGGCGTAATAGGTCCTTACCAGATCGAGGAAGGAGGGCGCGGGGGTGATGAGCGATCCGTTATACCAGATCGAGTCGGCGGCTTTGAGACGCGCGTCCTCGCTGCCGGAGAGAGAGGTCACGTAGGTATAGAGCTGTTCGTTGAAGGCGCCGATCTCCCCGCCGCCGGCGAGGAAACGCTCCAGCTCCTCCTTCGTTTCCCCTTTCGCGCCGTTCGCGGTCATCGCCAGAGCGAGCGAGACGGAGAGCGGGGAGAGGAGAACGCTTTTCGGATCGGCGCGGTACACCTCGGAAAAGAGGGAAAGCGCCATCTCCGCCTGACTTTGGACAAACGCCTCGCTTATCACGCCGCGCGGCGCGTCCTCCCCGCCGCCGAGCGGGCGGGCGGTGGGAACGGCGGCGGCGCCGCTGTCGGCTTCGCCTGTTTCCGCGGGCAGGGCCGTCCCGCAGCCGGAGAAAAGAGGCAGCGCGAGAAAGAGCAGGGCAAGAAAAAGAGCGGCAGATCGTTTCATCATAAACTCCTTTGCAGTCGTTTCATCCGTTTATACGCCGGAGAAGAAAGGTTTCCTTTTTTTACTCTGCGTTTTCTGTCCCGTCTTCGCGGAGCATCGCCTCGAGGATCTCCACCGCGGAGAGAACCAGCCGGGCGCAGGGGCGCTTGGTGTAAAAATCGGGCGAGCGCGGGGTGGGGGCGGCGTCGGCGCGGTCGCTTGCCACCTTTTTTGCCGTGAGGGAGAGCAGCTCGGCGCAGTTGAGGGAGCCGTTTGCCTCCCGGAAGCGGTTGCAGAACTCGGAGACTCGCGCGTAATGCGCCCGGCAAAGCTCCCGGTCCGGCTGATCGTAGCCAAACAGGTATCCGAGCGTCAGCGCCGCGGCGGAAACGCTCCCGCAGGTCTCGCGCTGGCGGGCGATCCCGCCGCCGAAGGAGGAGGCGATCCGCAGGGCGTCTTTTTCCCCGAGATCGGTGAGGTCCGCGAACGCCGCGAACACCGCCTGCGCGCAGTTATAGCCGGCGGCAAAAAGGGAGAGCGCCTTCTCTTCGCGCGGGGAGAGCCCGCTTTTCGTCAGTTTGTCTTCATTCACTTTTCGTTTCCTCCTTCTTTCGGTTTCTGCATCGTCAGGGAGATACGCCCGCGCGTCTTGTCAACGTCGAGCACCCAGACGGTTACGATATCGCCGACCGAGAGGACCTCGGTCGGATGGTTGATCCGCCGCCCGGCGATCCGGGAGATATGGACGAGCCCGTCCTGATGCACGCCGATATCGACGAAAGCGCCGAAGTCGACGAGGTTTCGTACCGTGCCGGTCAGTTCCATACCGGGAACGAGACTGTCGATGGAGAGAACGTCGTGCCGGAGCATCGGCGCGGGCAGACTGTCGCGCGGGTCAAGCCCCGGCTTTGAGAGCGCGTCGACGATGTCCCGCAGGGTGGGGAGACCGATCCCGAGCTCCGCCGCCAACTTTTCAAGCCCGTAACCCGCGGCCTGTTCCGGCAGAGCGGAGAGCCCCTTTGCCGCGTCCTTCGGGGAATAGCCGAAGCGTTCGAGCAGGGCGCGCGCGGCGTCGTAGCTTTCGGGATGGACGGCGGTCGCGTCCAGCGGCTCCCGGCCGCCGTGCACGCGCAAAAAGCCGGCGCACTGCAAAAACGCCTTCGGCCCGAGCTTGGGGACCTTTTTCAGCGCCGCGCGGGAGGAGAACGCTCCGTTCTCCGTGCGGTAGGAAACGACGCCGGCGGCCAGCGCGGGACCGAGCCCCGCGATATGGGAGAGCAGGGGAGCGGAGGCGGTGTTCAGATCCGCCCCGACCGCGTTGACGCAGTCCTCGACCACGCCGTCGAGCGCGGCGGACAGCTCCTTTTCCGGCATATCGTGCTGATACTGCCCCACGCCGATCGACTTCGGGTCGATCTTGACCAGCTCCGCGAGCGGATCCTGCAGCCGCCGCGCGATCGAGACGGCGCTGCGCAGGGAAACGTCGTACTGCGGGAACTCCTTTGCACCGAGCTCGGACGCGGAGTAGACGGAGGCGCCCGCCTCGCTGACGACCATATAGGAGACGCCGGGCAGCTCGGGGAGCAGGGAAGCGGCAAACTCCTCCGTTTCGTGGGAGGCGGTGCCGTTGCCGATCGCCATCACGTCGACCTTGTGTTTTTTTGCCAGCGAGAGGACGGTCCGTCTCGCTTCCTCCAGGCGCATGTGCGGGGGGACGGGGTAGATCACGCCGGTATCCAGCACCTTGCCCGTCGGATCGACGACCGCCACCTTGCAGCCGGTGCGGTAGCCGGGATCGAGCCCCAGCGCCGTCCTGCCGCGCAGCGGCGGCTGCATGAGAAGCTGCCGGAGGTTGAGCGCGAACACCCGGATCGCGGCCTCGTCCGCCTCGTCGGTCTTTTCGCCGCGGATCTCCCGCTCGATCGAGGGGAAGATCAGCCGATCGTAGGCGTCCCGTGCGGCGGCCGCCACGAGCTGCCCGCAGGGACTTTCGTTTTTCACAAAGGCGGAGAAAAGAATGGTTTCCGCCTTCAGCCGGTCGAAATCGACCGTGACCTTCAGCGCCCCCTCCCGCTCGCCGCGGTTGATGGCGAGGAGCCGATGCCCGGGGATGCGGGTGAGCTGTTCGCTGTAATCGGCGTAGTTTTCGTAAACGCCGGCGTCCTCGCCCGTCTTTTTGGAGACGAGCTTGCCGTTCATCTTGCAGACGTAGCGCAGGCGGCGCCGGATCTCGGCGTCGTCGGAGATCGTTTCCGCCAGGATATCGGAAGCGCCCGAGAGCGCGTCCTCCGGCGTTTCCACCCCTTTTTCGGGATCGACGAACGCCGCCGCCTCTTTTTTGGGATCGGTCTTCGGATCCTGCGCGAGGATTATCAGCGCCAGCGGCTCCAGGCCTTTTTCTTTTGCGACCGTCGCGCGGGTCCGGCGCTTCGGGCGGAAGGGGCGGTAGATATCCTCCACCTCGGTCATCGTTTTGGCGTTTTCGAGGGCGGCGGCGATCTCCTCGGTCAGCTTGCCCTGTTCCTCGATCGTGTTTCTCGCTTTTTCCTTCGCTTCCTCCAGCCCGCGCAGATAGGAGAGCCGCTCGGAGAGCGCGCGCAGCTCGGTATCGGTGAGAGAGCCGGTCGCTTCCTTGCGGTAACGGGCGATAAAGGGGATGGTGTTCCCCTCGTCGATCAGCCGGACGGCGGCCTCGACCTGCCCCTCCTTTACCTTCAGTTCGGTCGCGATGGTTTGGACGATATTCATGGTTCCTCCTGTTGCGGTCTTACCGTTTGTCGTTTTCCTGTGGGATAAAAGAGCGGAAAAAGGCCTCCGCTTTTTCTCTTGTCGTCTCGGCGGAGCCGAAGATCATCGAAGAGCTCCCTCCGCCGGAGCCGGAGAGCGCCTCGTTGATCCGGGGCGCGATTTTTTTCATATCGAGCGCAGCGGACGCCGCCGTGTAGGCGATCCTCCCGTTTTCCTCTGTGAGGACCGCGGCAAGGGATCCGGTCTTCTTTGAGAGCTCGTTTGCGTATTCGGTCATATCCTTGCGGGAGAGCCCGTCCTCCCAGAGGACGGCCGGCTCCTCCGTCCGCTCCCGCTCCCGCAGGGCGCGGAGCGTTTCCTCCCGTTTGGCGGCGGCGCGCAGGGCGGCCTTTTTCAGTTCCTCGTCGAGCCGCTCTTTCATCTTTTTCGCGGCGTCGGCGACCTCCTCCGGCTTGGCGGAGAGGAGCGCGGAGAGGGCTTTGACGGTCTCGGTTTTCCGTTTCGCGTCCTCGTAGGCGGCCAGTCCGCAGAGAACGGTCAGCCGCAGTCCCCCCTTCCACGCCATGCGGGAGAGGATGCGGATCTGCCCGATCTCGCCGGTTCGGGCGACGTGCGGCGCGCAGCAGGCGCAGACGTCCACCCCCTCGATCGTAACGATCCGGACCCGCCCGGTCAGTTCCTTTTTGGAGCGGTAAACGAGCGTTTTCAGCGTTTCGGGATCCGGGAAGGAGATCTTCACCGGCCGGTTTTCCGCCACGGCAAGATTGGCTTCGTATTCCGCGCGCGTAAGCTCCGCGTCGGTGAGGCGCTTGGAGGTGTCGATCGTTACGGTTTCCCCCTCGCCGAGGTGGAAGCCGACGTTCTCCGAGCCGTAAAGGGAGTGGAGCAGCCCCGAGAGGACGTGCTCCCCGCTGTGCGCCTGCATCCGCCGGAGCCGCAGCAGGGCGTTCAGCTTTCCGCATACTGTACTCCCGACGGGAAAGGGCCGGTCGGTGCGGTGGAGGATCGCCTCCCCGCGCTCGGTGAGCGCGGTAACGGGAACGCCGTCCAGCGTTCCCTCGTCCCCCTCCTGCCCGCCCCCGCCGGGGAAAAAGGCGGTCTCCGAGAGGATCGTGTCGTACCCGTCTCCCGCCCGCTCGCAGGAGAGGACGGTCGCAAAAAACTCGGTTACCGAGCCGTCGGTTTCGTAGCGTTTTTTCGTCGTAAAGTTCATAATCGGATCCTTATCTGTTTGATGATACTATTCTATCATATTTCTTTTTTCAATGCAAGAAGAAGCGTTCCCGCCGGCGGGGGCGGGAACGCTTGTTTTTTTACTTTCTGTTTCGGAAAAGAGCTTTGTAAAAGAACAGGTAGAGAAGGACGCTGTACGGTACGGCGACGAGCAGGTCGAGCAGAGAATGCTGCTTGACGAAAACGGTTGAAAGAGATACGAGGATCGCGCAGACGGCCGTCAGAGCGACGAGCGCCTTTTTCTTTTTCAGCGTTTCATTTTCGATCACGCCGAAGAAGACGGCAAAGGTCCCGATCACGTGGACGCTCGGGAGAACGTTGGTGTTCGTGTCGGCGCGGTAGATCGCCGCGAGCAGACGGATGCAGACGTTGTCGCGCCCGAGCGACGCCAGATCCGGCCGCAGATCCTGCCCGTTCGGGAAGATAAGACAGATCACCATCGCAAGGCCGAAGCTCACGCCGATGTAGATCATATAGCGGGCAAAGCCCCTGCCGTCGAAAAAGAGGAGGTAAAACCCGGTCAGCCCGAGCATCACGTACCAGAGATAGTAAAAGACGACGAAGCCCTCGAGAAAGGGGATCTTACCGTCGATCGGGAGGTAGGAGGACCAGTAGCCGGTCAGCGGCACGGTCTTTTCCACCCAGAAGAAAAAAAGGAGATAGGCGGGGAGGATCAGGGCGTAGAAAAGCGGAAAAAGCCGCTCCCGGAGCGGGGCGCCGCGGGTCAGCAGGCCGACGGTCTTCGTCTCCCCGCGGGAGGGAAGACTCATTGGGCGGCCTCCTTCCTCACGTAGAGGGAGATCGCGCCGCGCAGGTTTTTGATCTCGATTTTTTCAGACCCCGCCTGCCACTCTCCGTCCAGCGTCCAGTCCATCGAGGGATCCGCCGTGATATGGATCTCTTCCGCCGAGAAAAAGGTGATCATCGGGGAGTTGTAGTCCTTCGTCGTCAGGGCGGCGAGACACTCGCTGAACTCGACCGGGTTGGTCGGGTTTTTCACGAGCAGCACTTCAAAGCGCCCGTCGCTCATATCGACAAGCTCGGGGGAGATGGTCAAAATCCCCGCCACCGACGTGGAGTTGGAAACGGCGCCGAAGATATAGTCGCCCTCGTAGATCCCGTCCCGCGTTTCAAAACGGAGGTGTTGGGGCTTGAGGGAGGAAAGATCCTTCATTCCCTCCATGATATAGGCGAGATGGCCGAAGGCGTTTTTCGCGCTTTGCGGGGTGGAATAGGACGCGCGGGTGAAGGCGCCGAAGGAGGCGACGTAGGTGAAGTGCCTGCCGTCGAAACTGCCGACGTCGAGCGCGCGGGGCGCGCCCTCCATCAGATCCTTCGCCGCCTGCATCACGTTTTTCGAGAGTTTGAGACTGCTTGCAAAATCGTTGGTGCTGCCGGCGGGGATATAGCCGAGCGGCGTGTTCTTCCCGGAGGCGAGCAGCCCGTCCACGCACTCGTTGAAGGTGCCGTCCCCTCCGATGCAGACCACGAGCGACACGCGGCCGGCGAGGGCGGCGACGGTATCCCGCCCGTCTCCCCGCGCCTTCGTGGGATGGACGATGCACTCCCAGCCGTAGGAGCCGAACAGCTGCAGAAGGTCGCAGAGACAGCGGTTCGCTTTTTTCTGTCCCGCAAAGGGGTTGATCACCAAAAGAAGTTCTTTTTCCATAAAAGCTCCCTTTCGTTCCCGGCCGCGGGCGGGAAACGGCTCTATTACTATTCTTATTATAGTCATTTTTCTCCGTTTCCGCAAGGGGGCGGGGAAGAAAGAATTGAAAAACCTGTTAATTTTTTTGGTTTTTTTGGGGAGGGGCGTAGATTTTACGGGAAAACCGTGGTAAAATGGAAACAGATCGGTATTCTGCGGAGGCATCTATGGCGTCGTCACAGGCGAAAAGACTTTCTTTCCGGCAGGGAATGCGGGACGGACTTCCCATCGGGCTCGGGTATTTTCCCGTTTCGTTCGGCTTCGGGATCCTCGCGCTCTCCGGCGGAGTTCCCGCGCTGGGCGCGTTTCTCATTTCCGCCCTCAACCTGACCTCCGCGGGGCAGGTCGCCGGCCTTTCCTTTATCACGGCGGCGGGAACGCTCGCCGCGCTCGCGCTTTCCCAGTTTGTCATCAATCTCCGCTATTCGCTGATGGGGATCTCGCTTTCCCAGCGGCTGTCTCCCCGTTTTACGCTGCCGCACCGGCTGCTCGCTTCCGCTTTTATCACCGACGAGATCTTCGCGGTCGCTTCCACCCGGCGGGAGCCGCTGGAGCCCGCTTACTGGTACGGGCTTGCCTGCCCGTCTTATTTCGGCTGGGTTTCCGGCACGCTGGCCGGCGCGCTCGCGGGGGATCTGCTCCCCGCCTCGCTGACAAGCGCCCTCGGCATCGCGATCTACGGGATGTTCCTTGCGATGCTGCTGCCGCCTGCCCGGGAGAACCGCGCCGTTCTCTTCTGCATCCTCTGCGCAGCGGCGCTCTCCTGCGTTTTCGCTTATCTTCCCGCGCTTTCCTTTTTCACTTCCGGATCCGCCGCGATCCTCTGCGCCGTGATCGCGGCCGCCGCCGCGGCGCTCCTTTTCCCGCTTGCAAAACAGGAGGGAGAAAGGGAGGCGGACCGTGCTTGATCTTCGCGTGATCCTGCCGTATATCCTTGTGATGGCGGGAGTGACCTACCTTTCCCGCGTTCTCTCTTTTTCCTTTTTCCGCAAAAAGATCCGCAGCCGTTTTCTTCTCTCCTTTCTCTCTTATCTTCCTTACGCGGTGCTCAGCGCGCTGACCTTTCCCGCCGTGTTCCGCTCCACCGGCAGCGCGGGGACGGCGATCGCCGGTACGGCCGCCGCGCTCCTTCTCGCTTATTTCAAAATGCCGCTGATCGTCGTGGCTCTCGCCGCTTCCGCCGCCGCCTTCTTCTCGTCCTTCTTTTTGTCCTGACACGGTACCCCGGCCGTTTTTGCGGCCGGAAAATCTATACGGAGAATAATATGATCACTATGAACCAGAAATCCGGAACGTCTTTTGTCCGTTTTACCGCGCTTTTGCTCGCGGCGCTTTTCCTCACTTTTTCGCTCTTTGCCTGCGGGAAAAACGAGGATCCCGCCGGAGAGACGGACGCTCCCGCGACGAGCGCGCCGGCGGAGGAGACCGAGTGGCCCTACGGCGCGACGCTCTGCGCCCTCCCGGTCCGCGAGGGCAGTCTTGCCGCCGGGTTCTCTTCCACCGGCGAAACGCGCTACGTCAGCGTGGGCGTTCCCGTCGGCTTCGGCGGCGGATACCGCGCCTTCAGCGCCCAGACGGACAACGCCGCCGCCCTTGCGGGGATCCGGGAGCTTTCCTTCTGCGATCTTCTGCTGACAAAGGGCGGGTTCGGCGAGATCCCGCAGACCTCCGAAACGCTTACCGCGCTTCTGACGGCGCTGGGTGAAAAGCCGGAGGAAAACCTGACCCTGATGGATCACAGCGTCCTCTCGCTCTCCGACGGCAGAGAGATCGTTACCTTTTTCACCTTCTCCCGCGTCGGAACGGAGAGCCATAACCGCTCCTACTCGTTTCTGACCCTGGAGGGCGGGGAATACGCCGCCGCCTTCGTCTGCGCCTTTGCTTCGGCGGATCTTTTCCGCCGCGACTCGACCGCGGCGACGATCCGGCGCATCGCGGAAAGCATCTTCCTGCAGGACGGCGACTTTTCCGTTTCTCTCTCCGGCGGACTGAAAACGGCGTCCTTCTCTCTCTTCTTCGCCGTCCCGGAGGGGATGCGGATCGTCGCCGTTTCCCGCTATGCCGACCGTTACGCCGCCGTTCTGGCTACGGACAGCCGCGCCGCTCTCTACGTCAATCTGTACGAGGCGGGATCGGACGGCTTTTCCGGGGACTTTGTCAAGGTCAGCGACCGCTCGCAGGCCGTAACGGTCTATCCGACGGAAAACGGCGTCTCTCTCTCCGACGGGACGGGCGGATACTGGTCCGTCACCGGCAGACCGGGCGAGCTCCGGGTAACGACCCTGACCCGCACGCTGATCAACGCGGTCTATTCCGCCAACGGCAAGTACCGCGCCTACGCGCAGGCCGCCGGCGGCGAGCTGATCCTGGAAAACCTCAACACCGGCGTCCAGACCACCGTCCGCGCCGGCGGCGCGGAAACGGCGGCGCCGGTCGCCTTCAGCAGCGGCGGCGCGCTGCTCTTCTCCCTCTCCCGCGGATCGGAACCGGTCGGCTACGGCGTCTATTCCGTCGCGGACGGCCGCATCTCCGAATACCGCAACGGCCTCTCCCCGATCGGCATCGGCGGCGATACGGTCTGGTTCTGGGAGACGGCGGAGGGACAGCGCAAACGCATTCTGAAGGCCCCTCTCGCGGATCCGTCCTCCGTTTCCGTCGCGGCGGAGCGGGGCGGCAGCGCCCTCCCCGGCTTCTTTGAGGGGTATCTCGATATCCTCTTTGACAGTCAGCTTTCCTTTGACCGTTCCGGCGAGTATTTCATTCTTCTGCCGGCGGACGACTCGCGCATCTCGATCTTTTCCTCCTCTTCCTGCGAGCAGATCTATACCTCCGCCGTGCCCAACCTCGCGGAGGTCATCCCCGTCAGCGGGTATCTGATCCTCGGAACGCAGGGATGGGGCAGTCTTTACAGCGTCGCTCTGCCGGGCGTTTCGGCGGAGAGCGGCTTCTCCGCCGCGTCCTTCGTTGAAAAGAAGGACGCTTCCCCCGATTACTACGATTTCCTCTCCTACTGCGAGCTGGCCTCCGGCACCCTCCGGGAGAGCGCGGCGAACGTTTCCGTTTACGAAAAACAGAACCTTATCTATTACCTCCTTGCCTACGCGGCGGAAAACGGTTACGCTTCCGCCGTATCGACCCAGCGCTACACCGTTTCCCTCTATCACGTGGAGAGCATCCTCTGGCGGCTCTTCGGTCTCGACGAATCGTACTTTACGAGCTACCTCAACGCCGCCAAGCTCGACGGCGGCTACCCCGGACTTTTGGAGGGCGACGGTTTCAACGCGGAGAGCGAGCAGTTTGAGTTTACCTATAAGAGAAGCTCCTTTACCGCGATGGAGCGGGGCGGCTGCGTGATCCGCAAGGCGGAAAACGAGCTGCTCGTCAGCGTCAAGCAAAACGACCGCAGCGGGATGCAGCGCCTCTTTTCCTACCGCTTTGCCGCCTTCCGCGACGAAAACGGCAAGCCCTTCTACCGGCTCCTCTCCGCGGGAGAGCCCTCGGCCCTTTCCGCGCCGGACGTTTCGGAGCTGAAGATCGGCAAGAACTATTACGCGCCCTTCTGGTTTGAGGTAACGGAGGGAGGAGAACGCGCCTTCTATCCGCTTGCCAAGAAGGAGAGTACCTCCCCCGCGACCGGCTTTTTCACGGTTGAGCGCGACGCGCGGGCGCGGTATGAGAACGGCGACCCCGGGATCGAGTTCGGGGAGGCGGTCCTCTGCGGAGAACGCGCCGCCGCGCCCTTCTCCCTCGGCGGGATCTTCGACGTGCTGATCTGCAATATGAAAACGGGCGAAAATCGCCTGCTCAGCGGAGAGCCCCTCTCCTCGCTTACCTCCGCCTCGGGCCGGTACGCGCAGATCCGCGGCGAGATCCGGACGAAGGGAACGTCCTACCCCTACGCCGCCGCCAAGGCCGCGCTTGCCTCCGGGGACGGGACACGGCTGCTCTACTTCGTTTCCTCCGGGGTCGATACCCTCGCCTGCCGCTATTATATCTACGATCTGAAATCGGATAAGACCGCCGCTCTCTCCGAGAGCCATACGGGCGACAAGGCGGAAAACCTGGACGACGACGCCGCCGAGTGGATGGAGTACGGCGCCCTCCGGCTTTACGTGAGCGGCGAAAAGGACGGCAAAATCTTCCGCGCGACCTATGAGTGGAAGGAAAAAGCGGGGAAATGGAGCGGGACGGAGATCCTCCTCCGCCCGGACGGCGACCGCTGGGAAGCATACACGACGGCGCGGGAAACCGCCGCGCCCGGCACGACGGCGCCCGTCACCACGGCGGCCGGAACGCAGAAGCCGCAGGATACGACCGCCGCGGGAACGGAAACGGCGGCGTCTTCCGCGCCGTAAGCCGGCGGAAAAAAACGGAAAAAGAGTAATCTTCCGCCCGTACCCCCTTGCATTGAACACCGGTTTGGTGTATAATCAAATCGCGTGAAGATACCGAAAAGAAAGGAAACTGCAGCTTATTGCAGTACGGAGTGACCCGATGATCCCGAACGAAAGCGGAAAAACACAAACCTTCAAACTTGGCCGAGACGACGATTCCGAGATGCGCGGTATCCTTCTCACGGTTTACAAGGCGCTCAAGGAGAAGGGGTATAATCCGATCAATCAGCTCGTGGGCTATATTCTTTCGGAGGATCCGACCTATATCACCAATCACAAAAACGCAAGGACTCTGATCCGCAAGATCGACCGCGACGAACTGCTCAACACGCTGGTCGCCTATTATCTCAACGTCTGACGGGGGCGGCTATGCTCGTCCGTACCAACGACCTCGTAACGGCGGATATTCCCGTACAGGGCAAGCGCTTCGCGCTTGCCCTCGGGTGTTTTGACGGCGTGCACAAAGGGCACGCCGCGCTTTTTGACGCGCTGCTTCTCCGCGCGGAGGGGCGGATCCCCGCGGCGTGGACCTTTTCCGACGCGGAGCTTTCCCTCAAAAAGGCAGGGCGGATCTTCCCGACGGAGGAAAAGCTGCGTCTGATCGGCGAGCGGGGCGTTCCGTACGCGTTTCTCTACCGCTTTTCCGAGCTCGCGGACCTCTCGCCCGAGACCTTCGTATCGGAGATCCTCGTCGGGGAATGCGGCTGCGGGCTTGCGGTCTGCGGTTACGATTTCACCTTCGGACGGGGCGCTTCCGGCAGCGCGGAAACGCTTTCCCGCCTTCTCGCGCCGTACGGCGTTCCCACGGTGATCCTCCCCCCCGTCGCGGACGGGGAGGGACCGATCAGCTCGCACCGGGTCCGGCTTCTCCTCGGAGAGGGACGGATGGAGGACGCGGCTCGCCTGCTCGGGCGGCCCTACTTTCTCTCCGGCGAGGTGGAACACGGCGCCCGCCTCGGCAGGGAGCTCGGCTTTCCCACGATCAATCTCTCCTTTCCCGCGGACGCGGCGCTCCCGCGCCGCGGCGTGTACGTTTCCCGCACCGGGCTGGACGGACGGAGCTACCGGTCGGTGACCAACGTCGGGACGCGGCCGACCGTATCCGGCGCCGGCGTCAACTGCGAGACGCATCTTTTTGACTACCGCGGCAGCGCGTACGGCAAGCGCGCCCGCGTCGAACTGCTCTCCTTTCTGCGGGAGGAGGAGCGGTTTTCCTCCGAAGAGGAGCTTGCCGCAACCATCGAACGCGACAAACGGACGGCGGCCGCGTATTTCCGGTCGCATCCCGGGGAGAAAGGCGGTGCAGAAGAATGAAACGGAAGCTTCGCGCGCTCTGCTGCGCCCTTTTTGCCGTTTTGCTCTTTTCCGCGGCCGCTCTGCCCGCGCCGGCTCTGGAGGAGCCGGAGATCGCCGGCGTACGCGCGGCGCTCCTTTACAACGTGGAAAACGACCGCGTCCTCTATTCCCTCAATTCCTCGGAAAAGGTCTATCCCGCCTCCTCGGTTAAGCTGATGACGGCGTATCTCGCCTACGAGGCGCTCTCCGGGCGGCTGGAGGAAACGGTTACCGTTACCTCCGATATGCTGCGCGGGGTCGCCGGCTACCGCGCGGGGATCGAAGCGGGGGAAACGCTCCCGATCGAGGGGCTCTTTTACACGCTGCTGATGCGGGGCGCCAACGACTCCGCCTATATCCTCGCCCATCTCGTTTCCGGCAGCGTCGACGCCTTCGTCGAGAAAATGAACGAAACGGCGGCAGAGCTGGGGATGAAGGATACGCGCTACGCCAATCCCGGCGGGATGCACGAGGCGGCGATGGTAACGACCGCGGCGGACACGATGAAGATCGCGCGCGCCTTTTCGGAAAACGAAAAGCTCCTTGAGATCTCCGATACCGTCAAGTATAATTTCCGCCGCGCCGGGGAATCTACCGGCGTTGCGATCTATAACAAAAACGCGCTGATCAGCAAGGTGAGCACCACCGCCTATTATTACGAACCGGCGCGAGGGATGAACTACGGCTCCACCGAGGAAAGCGGGATCACCGTGACCTCCTGCGCCCGGTCGGGAGGGCTGACCTATCTCTGCGTCGTCATCGGCGGCAGGGAAGACCCCGCGACAGGTGCTGACACCGCCTGCGACGCGGCGCGGAAGCTGCTGCGCTACGGCGTGGAGGGCTTTGCCTACAAAACGCTCGTCGACCCGGACACGCCGGTCTGCGAGCTGCCCGTTACCCTATCGGCGAAAACCGATTTCGTGATGCTCCTTCCGAAGGAGACGATCACCGTTTTCCTCCCCTCCGACGTAAACGAGGCGGAGGAGATCACCTACAGCCACCGCCTGACCGAGGCGTCGCTGGAGGCGCCCGTCGTCCGCGGCACGCCCGCCGGGTATCTGAACGTCTACTACAAGGGCGATCAGATCGGCACGGTCGAGCTGATCACGGGGGACGACGTGGAACGCAACGAGTTTCTGAACGTCCTCGAGCAGATCAAGCGGATCTCGCGCGGACGCTTTTTCAAAGCCGCGCTCATCAGCGCCGCCGTCCTGACGCTCGTCTACGTTCTGGCGGTCGCCGCGATCCGCCGCAAACGCGCCCGCCGCGGTACGCGCTACCGTTTTTGAGGAGGAACTATGGGAAAACGCGCTTTTCTTTGCCTTCTCGCGCTTCTTCTGCTTTTGCCGCTTCTTTCCTCCTGCTTTATCGTGATCAACCGGCCGGACGACGACACGACCGCCCCGTCCGGCGGAGAGACGCAGCCGCCGGACACGACCGCCGCGCGCGCCGCTTTGCCCGATCCCGCCGGAGAGGAGAAAAAGGCGGCGCAAGAGCGGCTTTCCTCGATGATGACGCGGGATATGAACGGGCTTTCCCTGATCGTTTCCACCTCTTCCAAAAATCTCCTCGGGCTGGAGGAGAGGGAGACGACGACCCTCTCCCGCGCCCGCTACGAGATGATGGAGGAGATCAAGAAAAAATACAACGTAAAGATCCTCGCGATCGAGCCGGAAAACGGCGATCCGCTGACCGGCCTCCGCGAGGCGAAGGCGTCCGGCATCTATTACGCGGACTTTTTCCTTGCGTCCGCGGAAGAGACCGGCGCTCTCGCGCTGGCCGGCTATCTCGCCGACCTTTCCTCCGCCCCCTTCCTTGCGCTTTCCGCCGATTATTACCGCGGGGAGGCGATCCGCTCCGCTTCCTCCCTCGGGCGGATCTTTGCCGTTTCCGGCGCGGCGGCGGAGGACCCGGACCGCTACGCCTGCCTCTGGTACGACCGCACCCTCGCGGAGGCGCGTTCTCTCTCGCTTTACGATACGGTGGACGCCGGCGCCTGGACGGTGGAAGCGCTTCTCACCGCTGTCAAAGCGGTCCGCGCGGAGGGCGAGGGGGCGCCCGCCGCTCTCCTCTCCCGCCTACCTCTCTCCGCCGTCGCGGAGGATCTTTTCCTTGCCTCCGATTTCCGCTATTCCTACGTCCGTGAGGACGGAAAGTCGGATATTTTCGAGCCGCGGGGCAGAGCGGAGACCTTTGCCGGGCGGCTTGCCGATCTCGTATCCGGCGCGTTCTCCCCGGACGGAACGCCGCTCTCCGACGGGGCGTTCCCCGACGGCGGCGCCCTCTTCTGCTTCGGCCGTCTCGGCGACAAGCGCGAGTTTTCCGTCCGGGCGCACGACCTTTGCCCGCTGCCGCTGCCGAAGATGGATGAAAGCCAGCCGGACTACGTGACCCCGCCGGACGGAACGCTCTATTTTTCGATCGTTTCCGACTGCGCGAACGTCGCGGAAAGCGCGGTTTTCATCGACGCGCTCAACTGCCGCGCCTACGGGCAGATGCGGGAGGAGTACCTCTCGGAGTTTCTCAACTACTATGCGCGCGACGAACGCTCGGTCGATATGGTCGAGCGGATCGCGGACGCCGTCAGTTACGATCTCTGCTGCGTATTCGGCCCCGCTCTGCCGGAGCTTTACGCCGGCACGGCGGAGGTGCTGACCGCGGCGGCGAACGGGGAAAGTCTGATCTACCGCTACAACGCGGCGTTTTACAAAGCTCTGCTCGCGCTTCGTACCGTA
This sequence comes from uncultured Clostridia bacterium, assembly GCA_946410595.1. Lineage (GTDB taxonomy): Bacteria > Bacillota > Clostridia > Oscillospirales > CAG-272 > RUG12395. The sequence goes on along the minus strand of CAMKAU010000004.1, from coordinate 8,691 downwards.
ACGGGAGGATGAAAGGCGGACAGCCGCCTTTTCTCCCCCCGTTTTCTTTTGCGAAAAACCGCAAGAAAAACGGCGAAAACCCTTTACAAAAGGCAAATAAAGTGTTATGATAGATAAGGTTTATTTTTACCTTCTCGGAGAGAGAAATCAAGATAAAACGGAGGAATGAAAATGGCAAGACAAAAGCAATCGATGGATGGCAACACCGCTGCGGCGCACGTAAGCTATGCGTTTACCGAAGTAGCGGCGATTTACCCCATCACCCCCTCCAGCCCGATGGCTGAGGTCACCGACCAGTGGTCCGCCACCGGACTGAAAAACGTGTTCGGCGATCAGGTCAAGGTCATCGAGATGGAATCGGAAGCCGGCGCGGCCGGCGCGGTCCACGGCTCTCTCGCCGCGGGCGCTCTCACCACGACCTACACGGCGTCCCAGGGACTTCTTCTGATGATCCCGAATATGTATAAGATCGCCGGCGAGCTGCTCCCCTGCGTGATCCACGTTTCCGCCCGCTGCGTGGCGACCCACGCGTTGAACATCTTCGGCGACCACGGCGACGTTTACGCCTGCCGCCAGACCGGCTTTGCGATGCTCGCGGCGACCAACCCCCAGGAGGTCATGGACCTCGGCGCGGTCGCTCACCTGTCCGCGATCAAGGGCCGCGTTCCCTTCATCCATTTCTTTGACGGGTTCCGTACCTCCCACGAGATCCAGAAGATCGAGGTCTGGGACTACGAGGATCTCAAGTCGATGATCGACGCGGACGCCGTTGCCGCTTTCCGCGCGCGTTCGCTCAACCCCGAGCATCCCGTGCTCCGCGGCTCCGCCGAAAACGGCGATATCTTCTTCCAGCACAGAGAGGCGTGCAACAAGTATTACGACGCGCTGCCCGCCATCGTGGAAGAGTATATGGGCAAGGTCAACGAGAAGATCGGCACCGACTATAAGCTCTTCAACTACTACGGCGCTCCGGACGCGGACCGCGTGATCGTCTGCATGGGCTCCATGTGCGACGTGGCGGAGGAAGTCATCGACTACCTGACCGCCAAGGGCGAAAAGGTCGGCCTTGTCAAGGTCCGTCTCTACCGTCCGTTCGTTGCCTCCAAGCTCGTGGAAGCGCTGCCGAAGACCGCGAAGAAGATCGCCGTCCTCGACCGCACGAAGGAGCCCGGCTCCCTCGGCGAGCCCCTTTACCTCGACGTTGTTACCGCGCTCGCCGCGTCCGGCGTTTCCGCCAAGGTCGTCGGCGGCCGCTACGGCCTCGGCTCCAAGGATACGCCTCCGGCGTCCGTATTCGCCGTTTACGAAAATCTGGCGAAGGACGAGCCCAAAAACGGCTTCACCCTCGGCATCGTCGACGACGTGACCGGCCACTCCCTCGAGGAGAAGCCCGCGCCCGACACCGCGCCGAAGGGCACGATCGCCTGCAAGTTCTGGGGTCTCGGCGGCGACGGTACCGTCGGCGCGAACAAGAACTCCATCAAGATCATCGGCGACCATACCGACAAGTACATTCAGGCGTATTTCCAGTACGACTCCAAGAAGACCGGCGGTATCACCATTTCCCACCTCCGCTTCGGCGATAACCCGATCAAATCGCCCTACTACATCACCAAGGCGGACTTTGTCGCCTGCCACAACCCCTCCTACATTCTCAAGGGCTACAAGATCGTCAACGACGTCAAGCCGGGCGGCACCTTCCTTCTCAACTGCCAGTGGACCGCCGAGGAGGTCGAGCGCCATCTGCCTGCCGAGGTCAAGCGCTACATCGCGGAGAACAACGTCAACTTCTACACCGTCAACGCGATCGACAAGGCGCGCGAGATCGGTATGGGCAAGCGTACCAACACCATCCTCCAGTCCGCGTTCTTCGCGCTGGCGAACATCCTGCCGATCGACCAGGCCGTCGATTATATGAAGTATATGGCGAAGAAGTCCTATCTCAAGAAGGGCGAAGCCATCGTTGAGATGAACTACAAGGCCATCGACGCCGGTGTGAACGCGATCGTCAAGTATAACGTTCCCGCCTCCTGGAAGGACGCGAAGAACGATACGGCGAAGAAGCTGGCGGAAGGCACGCGCCCCGAGCTCGTCCGTTTCGTCAACAATATCGTCGCGCCCGTCTCCCTGATGGACGGCGATTCGCTGCCCGTTTCCGCCTTCTCCGACTATGTGGACGGCACCTTCCCGCAGGGCGCCGCCGCCTACGAGAAGCGCGGCGTGGCCGTGGACGTTCCCGAGTGGACGGCCGAAAACTGCATCCAGTGCAACCAGTGCGCGTACGTCTGCCCGCACGCCACCATCCGTCCCTTCGCGATGAGCGAGGAGGAAGCGAAGAACGCTCCCGCCTCCACGAAGTTCGCGCCGAAGATGATCGGCAAGGGCTGCGAAAGCTACAAGTTCACGATGGCGATCAGCCCGCTCGACTGCATGGGCTGCGGCCTCTGCGTTAAGGTCTGCCCGACCAAGGAAGAGAAGCGCGCGCTGAAGATGGTCCCGCAGGAGAGCCAGGCGGCTCAGCAGGCGGCGTTCGACTACGCGGTCGCCAAGGTCGCCTCGAAGGATCTCCCCTTCAACACCAGCTCCGTCAAGGGAAGCCAGTTCAAGCAGCCGCTGCTTGAGTTCTCCGGCTCCTGCGCCGGCTGCGCCGAGACCTCTTACGCGCGTCTCATTACCCAGCTCTTCGGCGAGCGGATGTATATCTCCAACGCGACCGGATGCTCCTCCATCTGGGGCGGCTCCGCGCCGGCGACCCCCTACACCGTCAACCGCGAGAGCGGCAGAGGTCCCGCTTGGGCGAACTCCCTCTTTGAGGACAACGCCGAGCACGGCCTCGGGATGTATATCGGTCAGAAGACGCTCCGCGAGCGCCTGATCGCCTGTGTCGCCGAGCTGGCCGCCACCGCGGAAAGCGAAGCGGTCAAAGCCGCCTGCGCGAAGTATCTCGATACGAAGGACAGCAGCGCCGAAAACGAGCCCGCGACGAAGGAACTGATCGCCGCGCTCGAGGCCTGCGGCTGCCGGAACGAGCTCAAGGACAAGATCCTGGCCGGCAAGGAATACCTCTCCAAGAAGTCCGTCTGGATCTTCGGCGGCGACGGCTGGGCGTACGACATCGGCTTCGGCGGTCTTGACCACGTGATCGCCTCCGGCGAGGACGTGAACATCATGGTCTTCGATACCGAGGTCTACTCCAACACCGGCGGACAGGCGTCCAAGGCCTCGAACATCGGTCAGGTCGCGAAGTTCGCGGCGGCCGGCAAGGCGATCAAGAAGAAAGACCTTGCCGCGATCGCAATGTCCTACGGCTACGTCTACGTCGCGCAGATCGCGATGGGCGCGGATATGAACCAGACCATCAAGGCGCTGACCGAGGCGGAGGCGTACCACGGCCCGTCCATCGTCATCGGCTACGCGCCCTGCGAGATGCACGGCGTCAAGGGCGGCATGACCAACTGCCAGAGCGAGATGAAGCGCGCGGTCGAGTGCGGCTACTGGCAGATGTTCCGCTACAACCCGGCGGCGAGAGCGGAAGGGAAGAACCCCTTCACCCTCGACTCCAAGGAACCCAACAACGACAGCTACATCGAGTTCATCGAGTCCGAGACCCGTTACAGCAGCCTGCTCCGCGCCTTCCCGGAGAGAGCCGAAAAGCTCTTTGCGGAGGCAAAGGAAGCGTCGAAGGCGAAGTACGAGAGACTCCAGAAGCTCGGCAAGCTCTACGAGTAAAACGGAGAAAAAGAGCGCGGCGGGATCCCGCCGCGCTCTTTTCAAGAAAGGAAGCTGTATGAAAACAAGGACCGAACTCAAAAAAATGATCGCCGCGGCGCTGCTCGCCGCCTTCTGCGTCGTTCTGCCGATCGCCTTCCACGCGGTCCCGAACGCGGGCTCGGTTATCTCGCCGATGCACATCCCCGTGCTGATCTGCGGGCTTCTCTGCGGCTGGTACTACGGCGCCGCCTGCGGCCTGATCGGCGTTTTTCTCTCGCATATCATCACCGGGATGCCCCCGGCCGCCGTCCTGCCCGCCATGCTGATCGAGTGCTGCGTCTACGGTCTGGTCGCGGGACTGCTTGTCAAGGTCTTCAAGACCAAATGGACCTACTTTAATCTCTACGCCTCCCTCATCGGCGCGATGCTCGCGGGGCGGATCATCGCGGGACTCGCCAAAGCGTTCATCTTTTCCGCTGGCAATTACAGCTTCTCCGCCTTCTGGACCGCCTACTTCGTTACCTCTCTCCCCGGGATCGTTTTGCAGATCCTCTTTATCCCCTCCACCGTCCTCGCGCTGAAAAAGACCTATCTGAAGGAAGAAATGCAATAAACTGAAAAATCCGCCCTGTTGGGCGGATTTTCTCGGTGCGGACGCGGGGAAAGTAAGTGAAGAGTGAATAAGGAAAAATCCCGCGCCGGAGCGCAGGATTTTTGGAGCTGGTAGCCGGACTTGAACCGGCGACCTGTTGATTACGAATCAACTGCTCTACCAACTGAGCCATACCAGCAAAAAGCAACACTGATATTATACATACCGCGATCCCTTTTGTCAAGGGGATTTTGAAAATCCCCGCAAACTCCCGGAGAGGGGAGAAAAAAGGGAGGAAAGGCAGAAAACATGGACCTTTGCGATCTTTCGGTCATCCGCGCGCTGCTCGACGCGCACGGCCTGCGGATGCAGAAATCCCTCGGGCAGAACTTTCTCATCGATCCGGACGTCCCCCGCCGCATCGCCGAAGCGGTCGGAGAGGCGGACGAGGTGCTGGAGATCGGCCCGGGGATCGGGTGTCTCACCGCCGAGCTCTGCCGCGTCAATCCGCGCGTGACCGCCGTGGAGTTAGACGCGGGGCTGATCCCGGTCCTCGGCGAGACGCTCGCGGAGTTTTCAAACGTCCGCGTGATCCACGGCGATATCTTGAAGACCGACCTTCCCTCGCTCTTCGCGCCCGGCAGCCGGGTCGCCGTTTGCGCCAATCTCCCTTATTATATCACCACGCCGATCTTGATGGAGCTGATCGCCTCGCCCGTCCCCTTCGTTTCCCTGACCGTGATGGTGCAGGCGGAGGTCGCCGCGCGCTTTACGGCGCCGCCCGGCGGGCGGGACTACGGCGCCGTTACCGTCGCCCTCGGCGCGTACGGTACGGTCAGAAAACTCTTTTCCGTCTCTGCCGGGCATTTTTACCCGGCGCCGAAGGTGGACTCCGCCGTCGTGCGGATCACCCCCCGGGAGGAGCCGCTCCTTGCGGATGAGAAAAAGCCCGCCTTCCGCTCGGTCGTGCGCGCGGCGTTTTCCCAACGGCGCAAAACGCTTGCAAACGCCCTCGCCGCCCTTCCGCACGGCCGATCCAAAGAGGAGCTCGGCGAGATCCTCTCCTCCCTCGGCTATCCCGCCGACGTGAGAGGAGAGCGCCTCCCCCCGGAGGATTACGCCCGCCTCGCCCGTCTGCTTTTTCCGCAATGAACAGAACCGCGCCGACCGCCCTTCAGGACGGTCGGCGCGGTTCTGTTTTGCTGTCTGTTAAAAGGATCCCTGCTCCGGGATGGCGATGTAGTCTTTTTCATCGAAATAGGGATTGAGCCGGTTGATGAGATCGGAGGAGAAAATAACGTAGCGGCTCTCGGTCAGGCCCCACCGGGAGTTCATCTCCACCCAGATCGAGTAACGGGGGTCTTCTTTGCTGTACTCGCGATAATAATAGGGATCGTCCTCCGCCGCGTCCCACGTTTCCAGGACCTGCGACAGAAGCTCGCGGTCGATTTGCTCGGCCGGGACCGGATCGCCGTGCTGGAAGGAGACCGTTGCCACGTTCTCCGCGGTAAAGCGGAAGCTGCCCGTCTGGTTGCAGAGGATCGCCGCAAGCAGGAAAACGGCGAGCAGGATCGCGGTGAAGACGAGGAGGCGTTTTGGCTTGTAGAAGATCTTTTTCGGCGTGCGGTAGATCACAAGATTGAGGATCACCGTGCCGAAGACGACGCCGAAGACGACGCCGAAGAAGAAGGCGAGCAGCGTGTCGAAGAGTAGCCCTTCAAAGAAGAGACCGAAGGCGGCGCCGCAGGAAACGAGGATGCTGTACTTGATCACCTCTCCCGCGCGCGGGAAGGCGAAGGTCTCGCCCGCATTCTCCGCCGGACGGCGCCGGTGGATCAAGAGCGCGGCAAGAAGGAGCAGGAGGGAGATCACAATCAGCAGGACCGTTTCCGCCGCCGGCAGGGAGACGCGCTGCATACACTCCGCAAGCAACCGCGTATCATCCCCGTACCGATAGCGCGTCTGGTCTTCCGCCATTTCGAAGAACCGGGCCGCGATCGCCGGCGGAGAGGAACGCTTGATGATCTGCCAGTAAAGGCCGTTTTTTTCAAAGAAGACGAACTCCTTTCCGCCCGGCAGGAACTCGTCCGTCAGGAGCTTGGCGAGCCCGAGATGCACCGGGGCGAGGAGAAAGAGATAGCCGGAGAGGAGCAGGGTCCCGATCTTGTTTGAGGTGAGCGAGGCGGCGAAAACGCAGACGGCGTAGGCCGCGGCGGAGAAGAGGATCGCGTACCCCGTATAGGCAAAGAGCATCGGGACGATCGGACCGACGCCGACGGGGGCGGTCAGCAGCATCGCCAGCACAAGAAGGAAGTTCACAAGATAGCCGGGCAGCGGGGCAAGGAAGCCCGCAAGCGTCCGCTGGCAGAAGAGCGCGTCGCGGCTGACCGGGAGCGCGCAGTAGTAGTAAGCGCTTTTCCGGTCGGCGTAAATGCCGAAGGTAAGCGCCGCCGAGAGGGCGGTGAGCGCCATCAAAAGGAAGGTCGATACGCTGACGATCCCTAAGACCGATTCAAAGAGGGAAAAGGTTTTCTCCGTCTCCGTGATCTCGGCGCCGTCCCACCGCTCGGATACGGCGGAGAGCATCGGAACCGACATGGAGAGGAAAAAGATGAGTACGGAGAGGATCAGCGCCGTCTTCTGGGAAAGGAACTGCCGCCAGAAGAAGGGGACCCTGCGCTTTTTATTCAAGGAAAGATCCGCTGTCATAGCCTCTTGCCTCCATTTCCGCAATAAAGATTTCCTCCAGCGTGAGGGGGATCAGCTCAAAGTAGAGCGGGGAGAGGGAAGAGAAGTAGGCGCGCACCGCCTCCTCCTCGCCGCCGACCACCGCGGTAATAAAGTTGCCGCGCCCGGTGATCCGGACAAAGTGCAGACCATCGCACCGGATCCGCTCCGGCAGCTTCTCAAAGCCCGCCTGCACGGTATGCAGCTGGCTTTTCAGCTCGTCGATATCGCTCTCAAAGAGGATGCCGCCCTTGTGCAGCAGCCCGATATGGTCGCAGATGTCCTCCAGCTCCCGCAGACTGTGCGAGGCGATCACCGCGGTCATCTTCCGCTCCGCCACTTCGCGGGCAAAGAGCTTTTTCACGATCTCGCGCATCACGGGATCAAGCCCGTCGAAGGTCTCGTCGCAGAAAAGCCAGTCCGGCTTGGCGGCCAGTCCGAGGAGGATCGCCGTCTGCTTCTGCATGCCTTTTGAAAAGGACTGGATCTTCCGCTTTTCCGGCAGGTTGAACGCCCGCGCCAGCCGCAGCGCCTCCTCCACGTCGTAGTTCGGGTAGAGGGAGGAGAGGAACCTGGCGTTCTCGAGAATGTCCGACCCCGGCAGAAAGAACTGGTCGTCGGAGATATAAAAGATGCGTTTTTTCACGTCCGGCCGGTCCCACACGGGGATGCCGTCGTACTTCACCTCGCCCGTGTCGGGGCGCAAAATGCCCGCCATCACGCGCAAAAGGGTCGATTTGCCCGAGCCGTTCGAGCCGATCAGCCCGAAGATCGAGCCCTCCCCGATGCGGGCGGTCACCTTGTCGAGCGACTGGACGTCGCCGAAGGTCTTGGCTACCGATTGAATTGAGATCACGGCTTTGTTCCCTCCCATTCTTTGTCGATCAGTTCGGTCAGTTTTTCTTTTGCGATCGAGCAGAGCCGTGCCCGATGCACCGCCGCCCGCAGGTCCGCGAGGATCTTCTCCTCAAACGCGCCCATCGCCGGGCGGATGTCGTCGGAGACGAAGCTGCCGCGGCCGGGCGCGGAGGAGATCAGTTTTTGCCGCTCCAGCTCGGCGTAGGCCTTCTGGATCGTGTTGGGGTTGATGGCAAGCTCGCAGGCAAGCGCGCGCACGCTCGGCAGCGCCTCGCCCGGCGCCATCGCCCCGGAGAGGATCTCTTCCCGGATCCCGGCGCAGAGCTGCTCGAAGATCGGGGTGCGGGATTTAACGTCGATCCGGATGTTGCTCACGTTTTCTCCTTTCCGTACCATCTGTATTATTTGTGTTAGTACGGGTGTATTGTAACACGCCTTCCCCCGCTTGTCAAGAGAAAAAAGAAAAAAAGAAAAAGAGCGCTTGCGTCCCCCGGTCGGGTATGTTATACTGGATATGAGCCGCCCCGGCGGCATCCCGAAAAACGGAGGGTCTGTCTGTGAAACGAAAGGTGCGTTTTCTGTCGGCAGCGCTGATACTCGCCGTCCTTTTCACCCTGTTTCCGGCGGTCGTGTCCGCCAAGGATATGGAGGAATGTTATCATTGCAATAAGACGGGACGTTTTACCTGCCCGACCTGCGGGAATGCCGGCGAGCTCGTGTGCGACGGCTGCGGCGGGACCGGGCGGGGGGGCTGCCCCGGCGAGGAAGGCAGAGGAAAATGCGAGCACGGCTATTATACCTGT
>CAMKAU010000003.1 GCA_946410595.1 uncultured Clostridia bacterium | reverse complement strand
CGGAACTCGAACTTGTTGCCGGTGAAGGCGAACGGCGAGGTGCGGTTGCGGTCGGTGGTGTCTTTTGAAAAACTCGGCAGCGCGCCGACGCCGAGGGTGAAGGCGTCCGCCCGCTTTTCGGCGTAGGTTTTTTCCTTTTCGATCGCCTCCAGCATCGCGAGCATATCGTCCCCGATGAACATCGAAACGATCGCGGGGGGCGCCTCGTTTGCGCCGAGGCGGTGGTCGTTGCCCGCTGTGGCGACGGAAGCGCGCAAGAGATCCTGGAACTCGTCGACCGCCTTGATCACGGCGGCGAAAAAGACGAGGAAACGGATGTTCCCGGCGGGGGAGTCGCCCGGTTTGAAGAGGTTTTCCCCTTTATCGGTGGACAGCGACCAGTTGTTGTGCTTGCCCGAACCGTTGATCCCGTTGAAGGGCTTTTCGTGCAGCAGGCAGACCAGCCCGTGGCGGCGCGCCACGCGGCGCATCATCTCCATCGTGATCTGGTTGTGGTCGGTCGCGGTATTGACGTCGGTATAGATCGGGGCGAGCTCGTGCTGGGCGGGCGCCGCCTCGTTGTGCTTGGTCTTCGCGTAAACGCCGAGCTTCCAGAGCTCGAGATCGAGATCCTGCATATACTCCGCGATACGCGGCTTGACCGAGCCGAAATAATGGTCGTCCAGCTCCTGCCCCTTCGGCGGTTTGGCGCCGAAGAGCGCGCGGCCGGTGTATTTGAGATCGCGGCGATGCTCGTAATACTCCCGGTCGACGAGGAAGTATTCCTGCTCCGGGCCGACCATCGGCGTTACGCGGCGGACATCCCTGTCGCCGAACGCGCGCAGCACGCGGACCGCCTGGGCGCTGACCGCCTCGACCGATTTGAGCAGCGGCGTTTTTTTATCGAGCGCTTCCCCGCCGTAGGAGCAGAACACGGTGGGGATGCAAAGCGAGGTCCCCTTGAGAAACGCGTAGGAGGTCGGGTCCCACGCGGTATAGCCGCGCGCTTCAAAGGTGGCGCGCAGTCCCCCGGAGGGGAAGGAGGAAGCGTCCGGCTCGCCCTTGATCAGCTCCTTGCCGGAAAAGTCCATGATGACCGAGCCGTCCTTTTGCGGGGTGAGGAAGCTGTCGTGCTTTTCCGCCGTGATGCCGGTCAGCGGCTGGAACCAGTGGGTAAAGTGGGTGGCGCCGCGCTCGAGCGCCCAGTCCTTCATCGCGGCGGCGACCGCCTCCGCGATCTCCGGCGTGAGGGGGGAGCCCTCCTCGCGCGTCTTTTTCAGCGCGTCGTACGTCTCCTTTGTGAGCCGCTCGCGCATGGACTCGTCGTTGAACACGAGCGAGCCGAAAAGCTCCGGGATCCTGTTTTTGTCGTTACGTTCCATCGTTATCCTTTCAGCGCGGCGATCGCCGCCGCCTTATCTTCTTTCCCGAATACGGCGCTGCCCGCGACGAGTACGTCGGCGCCCGCCGCGCGAAGCAGCTTTGCGTTCTCGGGGGAAACGCCCCCGTCCACCTCGATCCGATACCCGAGAGAGCGCCGCTGTCGCTCATGCTCCAGCGCTTTGATCTTCGGGAGCATATCGGGCATGAACTTCTGCCCGGAGAAGCCCGGCTCCACCGTCATAACGAGGACGACGGAGAGAAGCGGCAAAAGCCCGAAGATCCCCTCGACCGGCGTGCCCGGCTTGACCGAGAGACCCGCCTCTTTTCCCGCGGCGCGGATCGCCTCCAGCGTCGCTTTCACGTCGGAGCAGGCCTCCGCGTGCACGGTGATGAGATCGCATCCGGCGGAGACGAAGTCGTCTATATACCGGATCGGCTCCCGGATCATCAGATGCGCGTCGAAAAAGAGTTTTGTGCGCGGGCGCAGCGACCGGATCACCGGCGCGCCGAAGCTGATGTTCGGCACGAACGCCCCGTCCATCACGTCGAGATGCAGCCACGCGGCGCCTCCCTCCTCCACGGCGCGCGCCTCCTCCTCCAGCCGGGAAAAATCCGCCGAAAGGAGCGAGGGGGACACGACGGTCTCTTTTTTTTCTTTCATACAGCCCTCCGTTGCAGGTCGCGGTGACGGAAATCGCCCGTCGCCCATATTCTGGTAAAGGAAAACGCAACGCTCCCGCCGCATACCGGACGGAAAACAAGCGGGTCGTGAACGCTACACCGTGCGGCGGGGCGTTTTTCCTTCCAACAGGACGGTCGCGGCGGCGGAGATCGCCTCCCCGCGGCCGACCGCGTCCACACCCTCGCCGGTCTTCGCTTTGACGCTGATCCTCTCCTCCTCCGTTCCGAGAAGGGCGGCGAGAACGGCGCGCATTTCTTTTTTATAGGGTCCGAGCTTCGGCGCTTCGGCAAAGACGGTGGCGTCCAGATTGACGAGCCGCCAGCCGCGCTCCCGGACAAGCCCGTACGCGAGCGCGAGCAGCTTTTTGCTGTCGGCGCCGCGGTAGGCGGGGTCGGTATCGGGGAAATGCTCGCCGATATCACCGAGGGAAAGGGCGCCGAGGAGCGCGTCGGTTACCGCGTGCAGAAGCGCGTCCGCGTCCGAGTGGCCGAGCAGCCCCCGCCCGTACGGGATCTCCACGCCGCCGAGGATGAGCTTTCTTCCCTCGGCGAGGCGGTGGGTATCATACCCCTGTCCGATCCGGTATTCGTTCATGTTTTCTCCTCTTCCCTTTTCCGGATGACCGCCTCGGCAAAGAGAAGGTCCTCCGGGTAGGTGATCTTGATATTTTCCCGCCCGCAGTCGACGAGGCGGACGGAAAAACCGTAATGCTCGCAAAGGGACGCTTCGTCCGTGCCGAGGAAGTTCTCCTTCTGCGCCGTATAGGCGACGGCGCGGTAGAGGTTTTCCCGGAAGATCTGCGGGGTCGCCGCCGCGGCGAGCCCGTCGCGGTCGAGCGTTTCCGCGACCGTGCCGAGCGCCGTTCTCCGCTTGACCGTATCGGTGACGGGCGCGCAGGCGATGGCGCCGGTGCCGGCGAGGACCGCCTCCCGGAAAACGGCGGAAATGATCTCCGGCGTAACGAGGCAGCGCGCCGCGTCGTGGAACGCGACGTACTCCGCCTTCTCTGATATTTGGGCAAAGCCGAGGATCGCGGAGCGCTGGCGGGTCTCGCCGCCCGCGACCGCGCGTTTATATTTGGAGATCCCCGCTTCCTTTGCGATCGCGGCGACCTTTTCCCCGTCCCCCTCCGGGCAGACGACGATGATCTCGGAGACCTCCGGGCAGGACTCGAAGGCGCGCAGGGTATGCCCGAGGACGGAGAGACCCGCGACCGCGCGGTACTGCTTGGGCGTCTCCCCGCCGAAGCGGGAGGAAGCCCCGCCCGCTAAGATCACGGCGGACAAAAAACGGCTCCGGCCGGTCACGGCATGGAGAAGGTCCCGAACGCACATGGTGTTTCCTCCGTCAGCGATAATAAACGTAAAACGCGGTCAGGGTATGGACGGCGCCGTCCCGCTCCAGATCGGGCGCGGTGATGACCACCCCGTCCTTTGACATCAGCTCCCACGCGTCGAGATCGACGATCTTTGCGCGCATCAGCGTCTTTTCCGGCACCGAGACGAGGAACTCGTCCCCCTTGATCGCAAGCGAGCCGTTTTTGCCGAGGACGATCTCGGTCCCCGATTCGTCCCGCTCGGTCACGTAGCGGATATGGCGGCCGTCCAGCCGCTTTGCCATCTCCTCGCGGAAGGCGCGGCTGCCGGGTTTGCTTTTCCGGCGGATCAGGTCGAAAAATCCCATCTCGTTTTCCTCTTGCAATCGGCGGCGGAATATGATATGATGCACCTATGCGGCGCCGAAGAACAGTTTCCCATAATATGATTTATTATTATACACTATCCTTCGGCGTTTTGCAATTCTTTTCCGCAAAAAGAGTTCGTTATGAAGAAAAAAAGCGTCCTCGGCCATCTCATTCTCCTCCTCGGCGCCGTGATCTGGGGCGGCGCGTTTATCGCGCAGCGGACCGGCGTTGACGATCTCGGCCCCCTCACGCTCAACGGCATCCGCTCCTTTGCCGGCTCGGCGCTTCTCTTTCTCGTGATCTTTTTCCGCGCCCGGATCACGAAAAAGCCGGTCAAAATCGGCAAAAAGACCTTTCTCCTCAGTATCGCCTGCGGGGTCGCGCTCTTTCTCGCCTCCGCCGCGCAGCAGATCGGGATCGTAACGGTGGCGGCGGGCCGGTCCGGCTTTCTCACCGCTCTCTATATCCTCCTCGTCCCGCTGATCCGCTTCGCCTTCGGCAAACGGCTCCGGCCGCAGGTCTTCTTCGCCGTTTTGCTGGGGCTGGGCGGTCTTTACCTTCTCTGCTCCGGGGACGGCAGTCTGTTCGGCGCCGTTACGGCGGGGGACGTCTGGCTGCTCGCGTGCGCCTTTTTCTTCTCCGTTCAGATCATCCTGGTCGACGTGACCGGCAAGGATTTTGACCCGCTTCTCTTAACGGCGATCGAGTTCCTCGTCGCCGGGATCCTCTCGGTCGCGCCCGCTCTCCTCTCCGAGGGGCTCCCCGCCGCCGCCGCCCTGCGCGGGTCGCTTGCCGAGCTGATCTATCTTTCCTTCTTCTCCTCCGCGATCGGCTACACGCTGCAGGCGCTCGGGCAGAAGCTATCCGGCCAGCCCGCGACGGCCGCGCTGATCATGTCGACCGAGTCGGTCTTTGCCACCCTCTTCGGGGTTCTTCTCCTTCACGAGCGGTACAGCGCGCGGGAATATCTCGGCTGCGCCGTCCTCTTTGCGGCGATCCTGCTTGCGCAGGCCGAGCTGCCGCGAAAAAAGCAAAAAGCGCCGGACGGCGAAGCGGAAAGCCCTGCCGAAGACGAAAAAACGGACTGATCGTTCAGTCCGTTTTTTATTCAGTCCGTCGCGGAGGCGAGGATCACGGCGAACCGGTCAAGCGTTTTATCGCAGACCGTAAAGCAGAGCGCGCCCCACCATTCGTGTCCTTCGTCAAAATACTCCGACCAGTCGGTCGTCCACTCGTAAACCTCGAGCTCCTCCCGGCCGTTCGGGAAAAGGGCGTCGTTCACCCTCTCGAAATCCGCTGCGGTATAGGCGTTTCCGTGCGGCGGGTCGAGAAACGCCCGGCGGTAGTTGAGCGGCCCCGCCGGATCGGCGGGCGCGAAGAGCGCGTCGGTGCCGATCGGTTTTGCCTCCGCCCGGCCGAGATCGTAATCCCAGACCGCTTCCTCCCCGTCGAAAAAGAGGGATCGGCACGCCAGAGCGAGCGCCGACCGGTGCGCGCCGTACCCGCGGAGAGCGCCGTCGGTTTTGACAAGGCAGAAGTCGATCTCGGCGTCGGGATAATCGCGGAGCGCGGCGGCAAAGCGCTCGTCCTCTGCGATCCGGCCGTTCTCCGGGCGGGGGTCTTCTTCCCTCTCGCCGCGCGGCGGGTTTTCCTTTTCTTTTTTTCTCTCCGGCGGCGGGTTTTTCCGTTTGGCGCGGCCGCCGAAGACCTTTTCCGCCTCGTCGATCTGAAGATCAAGCCGGCCGGCGGCGTATTCGACCATCCGGCAGAAATCCTGCGCGTCGTACTCAAAGCCGGTGATCGACGAGACCGTCTCGCCGCGGGCAAAGGCGGCCAGGACGACGGCGGGGTCAAACGCGTTGTGGACCGCGGTAAGGCCGCCCGTTTCGTCGGTGATATAGAGGCAGGGCTCGTAGGGATGGCAGGAGAGGCGGTAGGCCGTCCCGCCCGCGATCACGCAGGGGGCGCCGTCCTTTTCCCCGAGCATATACCGCCCGTCCCGGTAAACGACGGTTTCCCTGCCGTCCCGCTTTTCTCCCCCGGGCGCGTTCCCGGTTTTCTTTTCTTCCATCGGATCCCCTCGTTTCGTCGTTTTCCTGCGGAGTCGGTTTAATAGCCGTCTGTGTGGCTTTTGCGGAGGGCGGTGAAGATCTTTTGGCGCAGTTCGGGCCAGCGGCGTTCCAGATCCCGCAAAAGCTCCTTCATCTCCTCGCGCTCGCTGTGCTTGTCCGCGGGGCAGAGACTGGGCAGGACGGGGAGCGCCTCCTTTTTGACAAAGGAGCGGATCTCCTTTTCCTCTAAAAAGATCAGCGGCCGGATCAGGGTAACTCCGGTGCGGTCGAGATAAGTAACCGGCTGGAAGGCGCCAAGCCGCCCCTCGTGAAAGAGATTGAGGAGAAAGGTCTCCGCCACGTCGTCAAAATGATGGGCGAACGCGACCTTGCCGCAGCCGAGGCGCTTGGCCGCCCCGTGGATCGCGCCGCGGCGCATCTTGGCGCAGAGGGAGCAGGGGTTTGTTTCCTTGCGTTCGTCGAAGACGACCCGGGCGATCTCGGTACGCTCGATCACGTAGGGAACGTCAAGCGAGCGGCAGAGCTCCTCCATCGGGGAAAAATCCGCGCCGGGAAAGCCGAGATCGGCGGTGATCGCGATCAGCTCGTAGGGCGCGGGATAAAACCGCCGCATCTCCGCGAGCGCGACGAGCAGGGTAAGCGAATCCTTGCCGCCCGACAACCCGACGGCGATGCGATCCCCCGGCTCGATCATCCGGTATTCCTCGCAGGCGCGGCGGACGGCGCTGAGGATCTTTTTTCTGTCTGCCATATAGAACCTTTCCCTCCTCTCCGCATACACTGACAGCAGCGAAAGCGGAAAGGAGCGTTACGATGGAACGTCAAACGCGATATAAAATCTACATAGATCAGGGGCACAACCCGACCAACCCGAACGCGGGCGCGGAGGGAAACGGCCTGCGGGAGCAGGACGTCGTCTTCCGCGTGGGGATCCTCTTGCGGGATTTCCTGGACGCGAACGGGCATTTTGAAACGCGGCTCTCCCGCCCGACGGCGGAAACGCAGCTCGGCACTTCGCAGAACACCAGTCTCGCCGCCCGCGCAAACGGCGCGAACGCGTGGGGGGCGGACTATTTTCTCTCCCTGCACTGCAACGCCTCCACCATACCGGAGGCGACGGGGAGCGAGGCGTTCGTGTACGCCGTTACCTCGCCCGCCTACCGGCTTGCGGAGGAGATCTTGCGGCGGCTGAACCTCTCGACGGGGCTGAAAAACCGAGGCGTGACGGCGCGGCCGAGCTTGTACGTTTTGCGGAAAACGGCGATGCCCGCCGCGCTGATCGAGCTCGGCTTTATCACCAACCCCTCGGACGCGGCGAAGCTGAACGGCGACCCGGAGGCCTTTGCGCGCGGGATCTACAACGGGATCCTCGTCTATCTCGGGCTGGCTTAACGGAGCATTTCGAGGAGTTTTTCCTCGTCGATGACGGGAACGCCGAGGCGGGTCGCCTCGGTGAGCTTGGAGCCGGCGTCCGAGCCGCAGAGCAGATAGTCGGTCTTGCGGGAAACGGAGGAGGAGACCTTGCCTCCCTCCGCCGCGATGCGTTTTTTCGCCTCGTCGCGGCTCATGGAGGGGAGGGTACCGGTGATGACGAAGGTCAGACCCGCCAGCTTCTCCCCCGCCGGCTGGGCGACGGGCAGGGTGTACAGACCGTACGCCGAGAGGCGGTCGGCGCGGGCGCGGGCGTGGTCGGTCGCGAAATAGGAAACGAGGTTGTCCGCGGTGATCCCGCCGACGTCGGCGATCTCGCAGAACTCCTCGCGGGTCATCGTAAAGAGCCGCTCGAGCGATCCCGCCTTGCGGGCGACGGCGGCCGCCGCGACCTCGCCGACCTGCCGGACGCCGAAGGCGTAGAGAAGGCGCTCCAGCCCCGCTCCCTTCGAGCGGGCGACGGCGGCGACGAGATTTTCGGCGGATTTTTTGCCGAAGCCGGGAAGGTCGGCCAGATCCTCCTCGCGGAGGAGATAGAGGTCCGCCGCGTCCCGGATCTTCCCCTCGGCGAGCAGCAGCTCGACGACGCGGGGGCCGAGCCCCTCGATATCCATCGCGTCCTTGGAGGCAAAATGCTCGATCTGGCGGGCGCGCTGGGCGGGGCAGTCGGGGTTTTTGCAGCGGACGGCGGCCTCCTCGTCGCGGAAAACGGGCTCTCCGCAGGAGGGGCAGACCGCGGGCATCGTGTAGGGCGTTTCTCCGCCGGTCCGTTTTTCCGGCAGACTGCGCACGATCTCGGGGATGATCTCGCCCGCCTTGCGGACGATCACGGTATCGCCGACGCGGACGTCCTTTTCCGCGATAAAATCGGCGTTATGGAGGGTCGCCCGCGTCACGGTGGTCCCGGCGAGGCGGACGGGGGTCAGGACGGCGTTCGGCGTCAGGACCCCGGTGCGCCCGACGGCGACGGTGATATCGAGCAGGGTGGCTTCCTTTTCCTCCGGCGGGTACTTGAAGGCGACCGCCCAGTTGGGGGTGCTGGTCCCCTCGCCCATCCGGCGGCGCAGGAGAAGCGAATCGAGCTTCAGGACCGCTCCGTCGGTATCGTAGGAAAGCGACGGACGGCGCTCTCCGAGCGTTTCCACGTAGCGCCGGACGTTCTCAAACCCCCGGATCCGCTCCCTTCCCTCAAGGACGCGGAAGCCGAGCTCCGAGAGACGGTCGAGGATCGCCGTGTGGCTGTCCGGGACGCTGCCGTCCGCGTAGAGCGATCCTTCCTGCAGGTTGAAAACGAAAAGATCCAGTTCGCGTTTTGCCGTGATCTTCGGGTCGAGCTGGCGCAGCGACCCGGCGGCGGCGTTGCGGGGATTCGCCATCAGCGCCTCCCCCTTTTTCTCCCGTTCGGCGTTGAGTTTTTCAAAGACCGCGCGGGGCATAAAGACCTCGCCGCGCACGACGAAGGAAAGGGGCTCCGGCAGGGTAAGCGGGACCGAGCGGATGGTGCGGACGTTTTCCGTCACGTCCTCGCCGACGTTCCCGTCCCCGCGGGTGGCGCCCCGGACAAGCTCGCCCCGCTCGTAGGTCAGGGCGAGGGAGAGGCCGTCGATCTTCGGCTCGGCGGAAAAGTACGCGTCCTTCCCCGCTTCCCGCTCCGCCTTTTCCACGAACGCCCGCAGCTCGTCATAGCTGAACACGTCGGTCAGGCTGCCGAGCCGGACGCGGTGCTCCGCCGGTCTGAACTTGTCGAGCGCGGCGCCGCCGACGCGGGCGGTGGGAGAGTTTTTATCCTTGTACTGCGGATATTCCTCCTCCAGGCGTTTTAACTCCTCGAACATCTCGTCGTAGGCAAAATCGGAGATCTCCGGCCGGTCGTACACGTAGTAAAGCCGGGCATGATACTCCAGCTTTTTTGCCAGATCACGCATTTTTTTCTGAATGACGTCCATATCCGCCTCCGTCCCGTTTTTCCTATACAGTATACAAAAACGCGGCCAAAAAGTCAACCGCGCAAAGGGATCCGAAAAGATTTTTCTCTTTTTTTCTTTTTCTATTCCTTTTCCCTCTCCGGTGTTGTATAATAAGATCACTACATATCGGAGGAACGTTATGTTCGGATCTTTTCCCCTCCCCGTTTCCGCACTTGCCGAAGAAGCGGCCGCTCCCGCCGGTCTCTCCGCCGGACAGACGGCGCTGATCTTCCTCGGCGTGCTGCTCTCCGCCGCGGTCGGGTACTTTCTCGGCAGCGTCAACACCGGGATCCTCTATTCCAAACTCCGCTATAAGCAGGATATCCGCGACTACGGCAGCGGGAACGCCGGAATGACGAATATGCTCCGCACCTACGGCAAAGGGGCCGCCGCCGTTACCCTCGCGGGGGACGTGCTCAAAGCGGTGATCGCCGTCCTCATCGCCCGGGTGATCGGCGCTTATCTCGTACCGGGGAAGGAGATCACGGATCTCGCCTCCTATACGGCGGCGTTTTTCTGCGTGGCGGGGCACTGCTTCCCCGTTTACCACCGCTTTCAGGGCGGAAAGGGCGTGGCGGCCGCCGCCGGCGCGATGCTGATCCTCTCCCCCCTCACCTTTCTTTTCTGCCTGACCGTCTTTCTGATCCTCGTTTTGTGGACGAAGTACGTTTCCCTCGGCTCGGTCATCGCCGCCCTGATGTACCCTCTCATCCTGTTCCGCGTGGCGGGGCCCGGCATCTCCGTTCTGTTCGCGCTGGCGATCGCGCTTCTGGTCGTCTTCCACCATAAGGATAATATCAACCGGCTGCGCGAAGGCAAGGAAAAAAAGATTTCCCTCGGCAAGAAGAAGGACGGGACCGATGGCAAATGAACTGACCGAAAAGGGACGCCGCTTCCTCGCGGCGGCGAAGGCGGCGTTTGAAGCGGGAGGTGCGCGGATGCTCGTCCTCTCCCGCCCGGCGGATCCCGCCCTCCTCAAATGGAAGCTGGAGCGGCGCCGGGACGGAGAGCGAATCCTTTTTGTCGCCGAGACATTCCTCGCCGACGGCAAGGTTCTGCAAAAGAACTTTTCCGCCTTTCCGGACGAAACGCTCACGGAGACGCTGCCCCGCTTTTTCCAGGCGGATCTTGTCGGCGCGGAGGCGAGCGGAGAGTATAAGCGGAGCAAAAAGGGGAGCGAGTTCCTGCGCCTGCCCGCCGCGCTGAAAAAAGGCGCGACGGCGGCCGCGATCCCCTCCCTCTCCCGGCAAAAAAACCGTCTCCTCGACGGGAGAGAGCCCTTTTTGCGGGAGCTGGGGATCTCCGACCGCGAGGGGCGGGTCCTGCCCTCCCGGCAGGCGAAGTTCCGGCAGATCTGCCGCTTTCTCGAGTTTCTGCGCGACGTGCTGCCCGCCCTGCCGGAGACGGGGCCTCTGACCGTCTATGATCTCTGCTGCGGCAAGTGCTACCTCTCCTTTGCCGTCTATCACTATCTCGCGCGCACGCTCGGACGGGACGTTTCGATGCTCTGCGTCGACCGGAAAAAAGATATGATGGAGCTCTGCGAGGCGGCCGCGCGGCGGCTGGGGTTTGACGGAATGCGGTTCCTCGCCGCGGATATCCGGGACCTGCCCGAGAGCGGCCGGCCGGATCTCGTCCTCTCCCTGCACGCCTGCGACACGGCGACCGATACCGTCCTCGAAACGGCGATCCGCCTCGGCGCCGCGGCGATCCTCTCCACCCCCTGCTGCCAGCGGGAGCTCTCCCGCGCCGTCTCCTGCCCGCCGCTTTCCTTTGCCTTGCGGCACGGCGTCCTCTCCGACAAGATCTGCGCTTCGCTTACCGACGCGCTGCGGGTCCTCTATCTCGAGGCAAATGGCTATGAGACGGCGGCGGCGGAGCTGATCGACCCGGACGACACGCCCAAAAACGTGATCCTCCGCGCCGTCCGGGGGGCAAGCGAAAAAAAGAAAAGCGCCGCCGCGGCGGAATACCGCGAGGCGTGCGCCTTTCTCGGGGTCGCTCCCCGTTTATAACGCCCGGACGGCGCATTCGCCGTACACGACGGGCTCGATACCGAGGCGTTTCAGCTCCTCCGCAAAATACGGGAGGCAGACCGCCTCGGTATAAAAATGTCCGGCCTCCAGAACGGATACGCCGTATTCCGGCGCCTCCACGTCGGCGTTATAGCCCGAGCGGCCGCAGAGAAGCAGCCCGGCGCCCGCTTCGGCGGCGGCCTGAATAAAATCCTTTCCGTCCCCGCCGCAGACGGCGATCCGCCCGACCGGCTCCTCCCCCGCCTCCGTCAGCAAAACGAAGGGGGCGCGGAGGGCTTTTTTGACCGTTTTTGCAAAATCGCGGGGCGTCTGCGGCGCGATCTCCGCGAGGCGCGCGACCGCCTCCCCCTCGGGCCCGATCCGGCCGATGGGTTTTGCGCCGACGGCGGCGCAAAGGAGATCGTTCATCCCGCCGTCCGCCGCGTCGAAGCGGGTGTGGAAGCTCATCTGCGCGATCCCCGCGCGGATCAGGGAGAGCGCTGTTCCGCCCCGGCCGGCGCCCGCGCAGAGCTGCCTCAGCGGCTCGAAAAAGAGCGGGTGATGGGTGAGGACCGCGTCGCAGTTCTCCTCGAGCGCGCGCGCGACCGCCTCCCGTGTGACGTCGAGCGAGACGAGCACGCGCCGCACCTCCCTTGCGGGATTGGGACAGATCTGAAGCCCGTCGTGATCCCACGGCAGGGTGAGCGACGCGGGAAACCGCGCGTCAAAGTACGTATAAAGCTCGGCTACTGTCATATCATTTCCTTTCCGCCGGCGCCGCGAGCGCCCGGATCTGACGGATCGTTTCCTCCGTTTTTTCTTTTTCGGCGCCGGTCTGCCCGTTTGCCAGGTTCTTCAGATGGGCGACGCGCCGGGCGGCCAGCCGGGCGAGCGCCTCCCCGCCGCGGGCGACGTTCTTCTTTCCAAGATACAGCTCCGCCTCGCTCCATTCCTCCGTTTTTCCGGTATAGGAGGCGACGATCAGCTCGTACTGCCTGCCCGCGTCCGAGAGGAGCTCCTCCTCTTCGATCGAAAACCCGGCGGAGAGGAGAAAGGAACGGAGAAAGCGGGCGCGTGTCATCGGCTGGAGGATGAGCCGGACGCGGTCGCGGGCGAGGAAGGGCGCCGCGCCGATCAGACGGGCGGTCAGCTCTCCTCCCATCCCGCAGACGGCGGCGTCCGTGACGCCGAGCCCCTCCAGCCCGGAAAACCCGTCGCAGAGCAGCGGGACGATCCGGCCGGCAAGCCCGGCGCGCTCGATGTTGCGGCGCGCGGCCTCCAGCGGCGCCCGGGCAATATCGCAGGCGTAGGCCTTTTGGACCCGCCCCGTCCGGCAGAGCAGGATGGGGAGGGCGGCGTGGTCGGTCCCGACGTCGGCAAAAACGGCTCCTGCGCGAACGTACTGCGCCGCCGCAAGGAGCCGTTTTCCCGGATCGCGTGTACGGTCCGTCTGCATGGTTATTTGGACGCGAGATAATCGTTGATCTTCTTCACCAGCGCGTCGGCGTCGGTGCCGTGGACGGCGCACGCCTGCTCGATGTTCTCGCCGCGGGAGGCGGGGCAGCCGAGGCAGTGCATCCCGATCTCAAAGAAAAAAGCGGCGGTCTCCGGCTCCGCGTCGAGAACGTCGCCGATCAAAGACTGTTTGGTAACGGTCATGGTAAAACCCTCCTTTATTTATGATGGTTTTATTATATCCCGCCTTGTCCGGATTGTCAAGTTTTTGCCCGTTTTTCCGTTTTTTTCAGGATTTCCGGTAGACAAAGCGTATAAAGCTGTGTTACGATAGAAGCGCTTGAGGTGCTGTATGAACGATCTGTTTCAGACTTTGTATCAAAAAAGAGAAGAGCTGACGCTCGCGCTCGTTTCCGCGTGGGTGTGCGGAGCCGCGGCCGCAAAGCTCTTTCCGCTCTCCGGGGAAGGGACGCTCCTGCTCCCTCTCCTAATCGGCTGCGCGGTCTTTCTTGCCCTTTTCACCGTTTCGCTTGCCACGCGAGGGGGGCTTGCCGCCGGGAAGGGGACGCTGCTTCTCTCCTCCCTTCTCCTCTGCCTTTCCTTTTGCTGGGATCTCTACGGCAAGCAGGATGACCATCTCGCCTTCCTCGCCGCCGCGGCGGTCCTTGCCCTCGTACTTATGTACGTCCTGCGCGGAACCGAACGGTTCTCCCTCCCCGACCGGGGCGGCAAGCTCTGGTTCGCCGCCGCGCTCGCCTGCGCGCTCGTCTTTGCGGCGCGGGTGGGGCTGATCGGCGCTTTCCGGTATCTGACCTACCACACCCCGACCTACGACTTCGGCATTTTTGCCCAGATCTTCTGGTCGCTCCGGGACCACTTTTCCCCGGACGCCTCCTGCGAGCGGGATCAGATCCTCTCGCACTTTGCCGTTCATCTCTCCCCCGCCCTATACTTTCTTCTGCCTTTTTACCTGCTCTTTCCCTACCCCGCCACCGTGCAGATCCTCCAGTCTGCCGCGCTGGCGGCGGCGGTCGTTCCGCTGTGGCTGATCTGCCGCCGGATGAAGCTGACGGCGCGCGCTTCCTTTGCTTTCTGTTTTCTCTATCTGATCCACCCCGCGCTGATCGGCGGCTGTATGTACGACTTCCACGAAAACTGCCTGCTCCCGCTCTTTCTATTTTCGGCGATCCTCTTTGCCGAAAAGGGCGGCAAAAGCGGTGCCGTCTGGGCGATGGTCTTCTCCCTCTTTACCTGTATGATCAAGGAGGACGCGGCGGTCTACGTGGCGTTCCTCGCCCTCTTTCTCCTCCTCTCGGGCAGGAGACGAGCGCTCGGCGGCGCGATGCTTGCGCTCTCCCTCCTCTACTTTCTCTTTGCCTGCTGGTATATCGACACCTACGGGCTCGGGATCATGTCCTACCGCTACCAGAACGTCTCCTCGGACGGGTCCCTCATCGGCGTGATCGTAACGGCGCTGACCGACCCGATGCGGGTGATCCGCGCCTGTTTCACCGCGGAAAAGTTAGAGTGCGCCGCCTTTATGCTGCTGCCGCTCGGGCTGCTCCCCTTCGCCAGCAAAAAGGTCTCCCGTTTTATCCTGCTCGGCGGGCTGATCCTCGTCAACCTGATGCCGGATTACGTCTATCAGCATTCCATTGATTTCCAGTACGTCTTCGGGTCGCTTGCGCTGCTCGTCTACGCGTCCGTCCTCAATTACACGGAACTTGCAAGCGCGCGGCGGTATCTCGCCGCCCTCGCCGTCTGCGCGGCGCTGCTGACCGCCTCGATGCGCTTCTCCCGCCACTCCTCCTACCTCTCCTATCCGAAGTATTTTGCGGCGGAGACAGAGATCATCGGCCGCGGGATCGCGCTGGTGCCGGAGGGAGAGTCGGTCTCCGTTTCCACCTTCCTCGCCGCCAACCTCTCCAACCGGAGAGAGCTCTATCTGATCGAAGGGATGCGCGAGACCGACTGGGTCGTCGTCGACCTGCGCTACGGCGAATGGCAGAAGTATCCCGGCGAATACGCAAAGCTCGGCTATGAAACGGTCTTCCGCGAGGACGGGTATGTCTGCGTGATGAAAAAGGGTAAGTAACGCTCACGGGGTCCCCGGAAAGGTCCGCAGGACCTTTTGGGGCATGGGCCCTCGGGGAGGGAGGCGAACGGGGAATCCGTCCAAGCAAAAAGCCGGTCACGATTGTGACCGGCTTTTTGGCCTCTTTTTGATTTGTAACGCTTTTCCCTTTTCCCTTTTTGAAAAGTCTTTTGCCTACTTTTCTTCAGAAAAGTAGGGCTTTTCGCTTCCTTTTCTTCAGAAAAGGAAGGTTGTTTCCGGCTCTTACTTCTCCGGGTCGGTGACGGCGGCCTGGACGATATTATCCGCTGCGGGCGAGGGGTTGCCGTCCCCGCCGGGGAGGCCGGTGACGTTGACGTTCTTTGTTACTTTGGCGTCGTAGGTATTCGCGCGCATGATCTCGCGGATATCAACGCCGGTGGCTTCTCTGACCGTCTCGATCGTTCTGGCGAGCGCGGCCGGGACGTAGGCGCCGACGCCGGAGACGCCGCCTTCCCCGCTGCCGCCGTCGATGATCGTGATCTTGTCGATATTCTCCATCGGCTTGGCGACCGCCGCCGCCATCTCGGGCAGGGCCTTGATGATCATTTCCATCATCGCCGCCTGGCCGTATTTTTTCATCGCTTCGGCTTTCTTTTCGAGGGCTTCCGCTTCGGCGATCCCTTTCGCTTCGATGGCTTTCGCTTCCGCCTCGCCGACGGCGCGGATCCCCTCCGCCTCCTGCTGGCGGGCGAAGAGGTCGGCCTCCGCCTGGATCTTGCGGGCTTCCGCCGCCTTCATCTGCTCAAACTTTTCGGCTTCCGCTCTCTTCTGCCGCTCGTAGAGCGCCGCCTCCGCCTGCTGCTGACGGGCGAAGCGGTCCGCTTCCGCGCGTTTTTTGACGTCGGCGTCCAGCTTCTGCGCCGTTACTTCGACCTCGCGCTTTTTCAGCTCGATCTCCCGCTCCTGCTTGGCGATGTTCGCGTTGGCGGTGGTGATCTCGATGGTCTTGCGCTGTTCCTGCTGTTGGATCTGGTACGCCGCGTCCGCTTCCGCCTGTTTGATATCGGACTCGCGTTTCAGCTCCGCCTGGCGGATGCGCAGCTCGTTCTGCTTGGCGGCGATCTCCGTCTCCGCGGCGACCTGCGCGTCGTTGGCGGCCTTTTTCGCCTCCGCTTCCGCGATGGCGACGTCCTTTTCCGCCTGCGCCTTGGCGATCGACGCGTCCTTCTGGATCTGGCTCATATTGTCCTGACCGAGGGCAATGATCAGTCCCTTTTCGTCCTCGATCTTCTGGATGTTGCAGGAGATGATCTCGATGCCGAGGGCGTTCATATCCTTCTGCGCTTTTTCCTGGACCTCGTCGCCGAACTTTTTACGGTCGGTGTTGAGCTCTTTCAGCTTGACGGTGCCGATGATCTCGCGCATATTACCCTGCAGCGAGTCGGTCAGAGCCGCGATGATCTGCGCCTCGTTCATATTGAGGAAGTTCTTCATCGCGACCTTGATCCCCGCGGGATCGGTGTTGACGCGGACCTTTGCCACGGCGTCGATATCCACGCCGATAAAGTCAAGGGTGGGAACGTAGCCGTTCGTCTTGATGTCGATGCTGATCTGTTTGAGGAGAAGCGTATCTTTGCGCTCAAAGAAGGGGAGCTTGATCCCGGCGCGGCCGATCAGGATCTTCGGCTCTTTTTTGCGGCCGGAGATGATGAACGCGCGGTCCGGCGGCGCCTTGACGTAACCGGAAATCACAAAGATAAAGAACGCGAGGATCAGGACCACTGCCGTTACGATAGCGGGGACCGGCACGTTTTCGAGGGTGAGTGCGAGCGCGGTAATGGAAAGCATAACAATACTCCTTTCTGTTTGCATCGGATTGCTTGAACACCCGGATCACTGTACAGTTGTTCCGGATATGATTATACCAGAAATCCGCTCCCCTTGCAAGGAAAATCGTACCGCGGGGGACCGGATTTACAGTTTGTTAAAAAATGCGGCCATTCGTGACGGCCTGCCGTCAAATCATAAAAACAAGCGGAGAAGAAAGGACTCTTCGATCCTTCTTCTCCGCTTGTTTCTTTGCGGGCGGGGCGTTTCCCCGCCCGTTTTTTCAGAGCACGCGGCGCACCGCCTCGTGCCAGCCGTCGAGCATTTCTTTCCGTTTTTCTTCGCCGATCTGCGGCTCGAAGACCGCGCTTTTCTCCCCCGCGAGGAACTCCTCGGGCGCGGAGATCGCGCCGACGCCGAGGGCGGCGAGCATGGCGGCGCCCCGCGCGGTGATCTCCGCGTATTCCGGCCGCCGGACGGGAACGCCGAGCACGTCCGCCTGGATCTGCATCAGAAGATCGTTGGCGGCGGCTCCGCCGTCCACCCGCAAGGAGCGGACGCTCTCCCCCGTGACGCGTTCCATCTCGCGCACGACGTCCGCGGTCTGGTAGGCGAGCGCCTCCAGCGCGGCGCGCGCGATATGCCCCCGTTCGGTGCCGCGGGTGATCCCGAGGATCGCGCCGCGGGCGGCGCTGTTCCAGTAGGGGGCGCCAAGCCCGGTAAAGGCGGGGACCATATAGACGCCGCCGCTGTCCGGGACCGAACGCGCCAGCTCCTCCGACTCGGGGGAGCTTTTGATGATCGAGAGCCCGTCCCGCAGCCACTGGATCGCCGCGCCGCACACGAAGACCGAGCCCTCGAGGGCGTAGGTGATCGCGCCGTCCCGCTGCCACGCGACGGTGGAGAGGAGCCCGCCCTCGCGGTCGAGCTTGGGACGGGAGCCGGTGTTCATCAAAAGAAAACCGCCGGTGCCGTAGGTATTTTTCAACTCGCCCGCGTCCACGCAGGCGTGCCCGAAGAGGGCGGACTGCTGATCGCCCGCAACGCCGCAGACCGGGATCGGCGCTCCGAGCAGGTCCGCCTCCGTCTCGCAGAAGAGACCGGAGGACGGCAGGATCTCGCAGAGGGCGCTTTCCGGGATCCCGAAAAAGGAGCAGAGCCCGGCGTCCCACGCGCCGGTGCGGATATCGCAGAGCATCGTGCGGGAGGCGTTGGACAGGTCGGTGGCAAAGACCTTCCCGCCGGAGAGGCGGTAAAGGAGCCAGCTGTCCACCGTGCCGAAGGCGACCTCTCCGCGCTCCGCGCGCTCGCGCAGGCCGGGGACGTTTGCGAGCATCCACTCGAACTTGGTGGCGGAAAAATAGGGATCGGCGACAAGGCCGGTCTTTTCCCGGATCTCCTCCATCTCGGGGGAAACAGCCAGGGCGGCGCAGCGCTCCGCCGTCCGCCGGCATTGCCAGACGATGGCGGGGGCGAGCGGCTGACCGGTCTTTTTGTCCCACGCGATCGCAGTCTCGCGCTGGTTGGTGATGCCGATCGCGGCGATCTCGCCCGCCGTGATCCCGGCGGAGGTGATCGCCTCGTAGGCGGCGGAGATCTGGCGGGTCCAGATCTCCTCGGCGCTTTGCTCCACGCAGCCGGGGACGGGGTAGTCGAGCTTTACGCTGCGCGCCACGCAGGAGACGGGCGCGCCGGCAAGGTCAAAAACGATCGCGCGCACGCTGGACGTGCCGCAATCGAGGGCGAGGACGTACTTGCGATTCTTCATAATTCCTCCGAAAAAAACGGAGCTTTTCCAAAGGGACAAGCTCCGTTATATGGCGGGATCACTCGATCTCTACCGTGACCTTCTCGTTTGAGGAATTGGCCGCGGCTTTGATGATCAGGCGGATCGACTTGGCGATCTTGCCGTGCCTGCCGATGACCATGCCCATATCGTCCGGGTGAACGTGAAGGGTAAGCAGCGTTTCGCCGTTTTCCTTGTTCCGTTCCTCCACCGCGACGTCGTCGGGATGATCCACGATCGCTTTGGCGATATCGGTTAAGGTATCTTTCAGATCTATCATATTCTCTCTTTCGCCGGCGGGCAAACTTCCTTTCTGCTTATTCGATGATACCGCTCTTCTTCAGAAGCGCGCGGACGGTATCGGTCGGCTGTGCGCCGTTCTTGATCCACTTCTGCGCCTTCTCCGCGTCGATCTTGACGGTGGCGGGGTCGGTCAGCGGATTATAGAAGCCGATCTCCTCGACGAATCTGCCGTCGCGGGGCATCCGCGCGTCCGCCACAACGACTCTGTAGCTGGGTTCCTTTTTCTTCCCGATCCGGGTAAGTCTGATTTTGACTGCCATGGTTTGTTTTCCTCCAAAAAATATAGTTTTGTTTTTTATAAAAACCCGTTTCCGTTAAAACGGTATTTTCATCATCCTGCGCAGTTTTTTCGAGCCCTTGCCCGTAAACTGCTTCATCATTTTGTTCATCGCGTCGAACTGGCGGAGCAGGCGGTTGACCTCCTCGACCGTGGTGCCGGCGCCCGCCGCGATCCGCTTTTTGCGGGAGGAATTGATGATGTCGGGGCGCTCCCGCTCGCGCATCGTCATCGAGCAGATGATCGCCTTGTTCCGGTCCATCGCCTTTTCGTCGATCTTCGCGTCCCGCAGGGCCGCGCCGTTCATCCCGGGGATCATCCCCGCGAGCTGCTCGAGACTGCCCATGTTTTTCAGCTGGTCCATCTGCTCCAGATAGTCGGAGAGCGTGAAGGAGGACTCGCGGAGTTTTTTCTCCATCTCCGCCGCCTTCTTTTCGTCGAACGCCTGCTCCGCCTTTTCGATCAGGGTGAGCACATCGCCCATCCCGAGGATGCGGGAGGCGAGGCGGTCGGGATAGAAGGGCTCGAGCATATCGAGCTTTTCCCCCACGCCGATGAACTTGATCGGCTTGCCGGTGATATAGCGGACGGAGAGCGCGGCGCCGCCGCGGGTGTCGCCGTCCATCTTGGTCAGGATCACGCCGGTGAGCTCCAGCTTTTCGTTGAACGCTTTTGCCACGTTGACGGCGTCCTGCCCGGTCATCGCGTCCACGACGAGCAGGATCTCGGTGGGAGCGGTCTCCCGCCGGATGTCCTCCAGCTCCTCCATCAGGCCTTCGTCGATATGGAGGCGGCCCGCCGTGTCGATGAAGACCATATCGTGGCAGTTCTTTTTGGCAAACTCCACGCCCGCTTTGGCGATCTCGACGGCGGGACAGTCCGTTCCCTGCGAGAAGACCGGCACCCCGACCGCTTCCCCGACCGTTTTCAGCTGGTCGATCGCGGCGGGACGGTAGATATCGCAGGCGACGAGGAGGGGATTTTTCCCCTTCTTTTTGAAATAGGAGGCGAGCTTGGCGCTGTGGGTGGTTTTTCCGGCGCCCTGCAGGCCGCACATCAGAACGACCGTCGGGGGCTTGGGGGAGATCTCGAGCTTGGCGTTCTCCCCGCCCATGATGGCGATCAGTTCCTCGTTGACGATCTTGACGATCTGCTGCTCGGGGAGCAGGCTCTCCAGTACCTGCGCGCCGACGGCGCGCTCGGTGACCCGGCTGCAGAACTCCTTGACGACCTTGAAGTTGACGTCCGCCTCGAGCAGCGCGAGCTTGACCTCGCGCATCCCCTCGCGCACGTCCGCCTCGGTCAGCTTCCCCTTGCTGCGGAAGCGCCGGAAGGCGTTGGACAGTTTTTCGGACAGACTTTGAAACATTCGGTATTCTCCATCGGCGGTCGCGCCGCGTCAGTTTGTCTCTTTTTCCCCGGAGAGAGCGGAAAGCCGCGCCTCCAGCTCCTCTGCGCAGGCGGTCAGCGCCGGGTCGTTTTTGCCGAGGCAGAGCTCCCGCTGGCGTCCGGCCAGCGCAAGGAGCGCGGCAAGCTCCCGCTGCCGGTCCCGGTGCAGGGCGGCGAGTCCGAGCTTTTCCTCAAAAAAGAGCAGCTCCTTCTCCCCGCGTTTGATCGCGGCGCGCGCGCCCTGGCGCGTCATCGAAAAGATCTCCGCCGCCTCGGCGAGCGAAAGATCGTCGAAATAATAGGCGGCGAGCAGCTTTTTTTGTTCCTCGGGCAGAAGATCGCCGTAAAAGTCGATCAGCGTTCCGATCTCCAGATTTTTTTCAAACATCCGACGCTCCGGTCAAGGTGTAAACGTTTTTGTTTTACACATCATAGCACAACAAGCAACGCATGTCAAGAGAAAGTTTTAAAAGAAATTTTATTTTCCTTTCTTCTTGGAAGCAACAACAATGGCAACGATACTTAAAACGATCGCAACCAAACTCAAAACAGAACTTGAAATCCCCAGCGCGACAGGAAGAGAAATCTCCACATTTCCTTTCAGAATTTCATCTAACGACGAAACGCCCGACCCTGTGGATTTGACAAGAGTAGATTTGGTCTCGTAAACAACGGTGTTGTCAGCGACCTTCAGGAACTTGACGCTGTCCTTTTCGGTGGTAGCCTTCAGGCCGATAACGGCAAACGCCTCATTCGCCTTGGTAAGGATCTGGGACTTCACGTACTCGGAAAGCTTACTGAGATCGAGTTCTTCCTTGCTATTCTCTTTGTAAATCTCAACCCCGGCATCAAGAGCATCCTTGATCGTTTTGACCTGTTCGGCAGAAAGAGTATTGGTGGAAATATAGCTGTCAATATAGTTGTTGGCAGCGTTCAGATCCTCAGCCTTGACGCCGAGCCCGGGGAACTTGGTGACAAGGCCGGCAAGATAGTCTTTCAGTTCTTTGGCGTTAGCGGTAGTAGCGGCATCAGCCGCAAAAGCGGTAACGGCAAACGTCATGACCATGACGAGCGCAAAAAGCAGGCAAGCAATCTGTTTCATAGACAACTCCTTTGTGATTTTTGTGTTTTTACTATATCACAAATTCGCCTTCATGTCAAATTTCGCAGTACGTAGTATAATGAAAGACAAATGAAAGTTTTTTCCTCCGCATCTTGATTTCCCGTCCCGGGGACGATATAATAACGATGTATAATAAATAAGAGCAATTTTTTGTTCCGCCGTGCGGGACGGAAAACACTTTGCAGCGGAGGGCCCCCATGAAACAACGCCTCGTTCCCATTCTTCTTCTCCTCTCTCTCGTTTTGCCCCTCTTTTCCGCCTGCGTCCGGACGGATCCGGCCGACACGGCGCCGGCGCTGACCGAGGCCGCGACGGCGGCGGAGCGGGACGCCGTGACCTTCCCCGCCGGGACAGAGGCGCCCGCCGCGACGGACGCGCCGGAGACGGCGGAACCGGCGACGGAGCCGGAGACCGATCCGGAAACCGAGCCGCAGACAGAGCCTGCAACAGAACCGCCGCAGACGGAGCCGGAGACCGAACCGGAGCCGGAACCCGTAACGGAGCCGGAGCCGGAACCGGATCCCATCGTCCGGCTCGACAGCATCTCGCTCCCCGCCCTCTCCTACATGAAAAACCCCTATTCCTCGATCACCAAGATCGGCGACCCGTATATCCTCTACTATAACGGGGTCTACTATATGTACGCGACCTCGGGGATGAAGTGCTGGCGTTCCACCAATCTGAAGACCTGGACGTCGCTCGGGCGGGTCTACGATTACACGAAATGCGCGTTCGGACAGGAAAAGTTCTGGGCGCCGGAATGCCACGAACACAACGGGAAGTTCTACCTGGTCTTCTCCGCTTCGAACAAGTCGACCGGCCGGCACAGCATCGGCATCGCCGTGGCGGACAGGCCGGAAGGCCCCTTTACCGATCTCCTGCCGGAGGGAGCGCCCCTCTTCTCGCCCGGCTACAGCGTGATCGACGCCAGCCTCTTCTTTGACGACGACGGAAAGTGCTATCTGATCTACTCGAAGGACTGCTCCACCAACTGGGTGAACGGCAAGAAGACGAGCCAGTCCTGCGCGATCGAGCTCACGTCCGATCTCAAGTCGACGGTCGGGGAACCTGTGATCCTCTCCACCCCGACCGAGGCGTGGGAAAAGAAATCGGGCAGTACCCTCTGGAACGAGGGCCCGTGCATCATCAAGCACAACGGGACCTATTATCTGATGTTCTCCGCCAACTATTACGCCACCAACTACTACTGCGTCGGCTACGCGATGGCGACGAACGTGCTCGGCCCCTACGTCAAGCCGAAGAACAACCCGATCCTGCAGGGGAGCGGCGCCACGACGAGCGGCTCCGGGCACAACAACTACTTCCTCTCCCCCGACGGAACGGAGATCTACACCGTTTATCACACGCAGGTCGATCCCGCAAATCCCAGCGGCAACCGCACGCCGAATCTCGACAAGCTCGTCTTCGGCGAGGACGGCCTCCTCTACGCAAACGGCCCGAGCGCGTGGAACCAGCCGGTGCCGAGCGGCGTGAGCGGCTTTTACAAGCTGACGGAGGGCGTTTCCCTCTCCCTGACGGGAGAAAGCGCCGCCTCCGCCTTCTCTCTGCTCGACGGGCGGACGGGCGGCTCCTCCGTCTCCCTGAAAGCGGAGGACGTCCTGACCGTCTCCCTCTCCTCCCCGGTCCGGCCGGCCGCGCTCTGGCTCTATCCCGGCGGGACGGGCACCGGACCGAAAAGCGCCTCGGTCCTCGTCAACGGGACCTATCTGATCGAAGGCGTCCTCTTCCCCTCCGAGGAAGGCGCGACGCTCGTCTTCTCCTTTTCCGCGCTCCCCGCGGGCGTGACCGCCGAAACGCTGGAGATCACCGTAACGCCGGGAGACGGGAAAACGACGGGGGCCCTTGCCGAACTCGTTTTGCAGTACCAAAAATGAAAGGAGCCGACATGAAACGCCGTTCTTTTCTTCTCCTTTTCCTCATCTTCTGCCTTCTTCTCCCCTCCTGCCGGAGCGGCGGGGAGGCGGCCGGGTCTTCCGACCTTTCTTCCCTTTCGCCGGAGCCGGACGAAACGGCCGAACTGATCCCGCTTGAGAACAAGGATCCGATCGCCGCTTCCTACACGAAAAACCCCTACTCCTCCATTACCAAGATCGGAGATCCCTATATCCTTTACGCGGAAGGAGCGTATTATCTTTACGCGACCTCGGCAATGAAGTGCTGGCGCTCCTCCGATCTCAAAACCTGGTCGTCGGTCGGCCGGGTCTACGACTATACCGCCTGCCGCTTCGGCGATCAGAAGTTCTGGGCGCCGGAATGCCACGAATACAAGGGGAAATACTACCTCGTCTTCTCCGCGCAGAGCAGCAAAACGAACCTCCACAGCATCGGCATCGCCGTGGCGGACAAGCCGGAGGGGCCGTTTACCGATCTCTTGCCGGACGGCGCCCCGCTCTTTTCCCCCGGGTACAGCGTGATCGACGCGAGTCTTTTCTTTGATGACGACGGCAAGTGCTATCTGATCTACTCAAAGGACTGCTCGACCAACAAGGTAAACGGCAAAAAGACAAGCCAGTCCTGCGCGATCGAGCTTTCCCCCGATCTGAAATCCACGGTCGGGGAGCCGGTGATCCTCTCCACTCCGACCGAGGACTGGGAGAAAAAATCGGGCAATACCCTTTGGAACGAGGGGCCGTGCATCTTCAAGCACGACGGGACCTACTATCTGATGTTCTCCGCCAATTCCTACTCCAAGGCGACCTACTGCGTCGGCTACGCCACGGCGAAAAACGTGCTGGGGCCCTATACGAAGCCGGCGAACAATCCGATCCTTCAGTCGGACGGCGGGAAGGTCAGCGGACCGGGGCACAACAACTTCTTCCTCTCCCCCGACGGGACGGAGATCTACACCGTCTATCACATCCACACCGATCCCGAAAACCCGAGCGGCGACCGCACCCCCTGCATCGACCGCCTCGCCTTCGGCGAGGACGGGCTGCTTTACGTAAACGGCCCGACCGTCTGGGCGCAGCCGGTCCCGAGCGGAACGAGCGGTCATTATAAGCTGACCGAGGGCGTGAACGTTACCGTAAAGGGAATGGACGAAAAGATCGCCGCCCGCCTCCTCGACGGGCGGACCGGCTCCCCCTATCTGATGCTGACGGAAGCGGATACGGTGACCGTAACGCCGGAGACGCCGACCGCCCTTTCCGAGCTGTGGGTCTACCCCGGCGACAAGGACGCGCTCCGTCCCCTCTCCTTCTCCGTGACGGTCAACGGTACCTACCGGTTTGAGAACGTTGCGTTCTCCTCCAAGGTAAACTCCCCCGCCGTCCTCAATCTCGGCGCGCTGCCGAAGGGCACCCTGATCGAAACGCTGGAGATCACCGTGACGCCACCGGACGGAAAGCAAACGGGCGCGCTCTCCGAGCTTGTCCTGCAATACAAAAAAGCGAAGTGAGGCCACGATGAAAAAACACCTTCTTTCCCTTCTCCTGCTCTTTGCGCTTTCCCTCTCCCTTTTCTCCTGCGAAGCAACGGGGGATCCGGCGGACACGGCCCCGGAAACCGAAGAACCGAAACAAGAAATCACCGTCTTTGAAAACGGCGGCGCTTATGGAGGCGAACTGATGAAAAACCCGTATTCCGCGATCACAAAGATCGGCGACCCCTTTATCCTCTACGCAAACGGCGCGTATTATCTGTACGCCACCTCGACCGGCACCGGCTTCAAATGCTGGAAGTCAAAGCTCCTCGACCGCTGGACCGAGGTCGGCGTGGTCTATCAGAAGACGAGCGCCACCTTCGGCGATCAGAAGTTCTGGGCGCCGGAATGCCACGAATACAAGGGAAAATACTACCTCGTCTTCTCCGCGCAGAACGCCAAAACGAACCTGCACAGCATCGGGCTTGCCGTTGCGGACAAGCCGGAAGGGCCGTTTACCGACTATCTCGGCGGCAAGGCGCTCTTCTCCCCCTCTTACAGCGTGATCGACGGCAGCCTCTTCTTTGACGACGACGGCAGGTGCTATCTCTACTACTCCAAAGACAATTCCACGAACTATATCGGCGACAAGCGGGTCAGCCAGAGCTGCGTGATCGAGCTGACAAGCGATCTGAAGGAAACGGTGGGCGATCCGATCCTTCTTACCACCCCGACCGAGGCGTGGGAGCTGAAAGCCGGCGGCGTCATCTGGAACGAGGGACCCTGCGTGTTCAAGCGGAACGGGATCTACTACCTGATGTTCTCCGCCAACTACTACGCCGCCGCTTCCTACTGCGTCGGGTACGCGACCTCCTCCTCCCCGACCGGGCCCTTTACCAAGCCGAAAAACAATCCGATCCTGCAGGGAGACGGCAAGCTGACCTCCGGCACCGGCCACAACAACTACTTCTTCTCCCCCGACGGGACGGAAATGTTCACCGTCTACCACAGCCATACCGACGTGAAAAACCCGAGCGGCAACCGCACCCCCTGCATCGACCGGATGGTCTTTGCGGAGGACGGCGCCCTCTCGGTCAACGGCCCCTCCACCTGGCGCCAGCCGCTTCCCTCCGGGCTCAACGGCATCACGACGATCCACGAGGGCGTGAAGGCGGAGCTGGACGGCAAGGAAGCGAAGATTCTCGTCGACGGCAGCACCGGCTCCCTTACCACCGGGACCTACTGCAAGCTCACGGAGGAGAGCGTCGTGAAGCTGACCTTTGACGAGGAAACGCCCCTTTCCTACGTCTGGATCTATCCCGCCTCCTACGCCGGGTACTTCCCGAAGACGGCGACGGTAACGGTAAACGGCGTTTACCGCATCGAAAACCTCCGCTTCTCCGCCGACGTGAAAAGCCCGGCGCTCTGCGTGCTGAGCGAGCTGCCCGAGGGGACGAAGGTGAAAACGCTGGAGATCACCGTTACCCTGAAGGAGGGACAGGATACCGCCGGTCTCTCCGAGATCATCCTGCAAAAGAAAGAAAAATAAGGAGAACGCGATGCCCACTCTCAAGCGTTTTTCGGCGCTGCTGCTCTCCGCTCTGCTGCTTCTTCCGGCGGGGCTGGCCGCCGCGGCGGCCTCCCTCTCCACCGAGGATCCCGTCCGCGTCGGCTCCGGCGGCTATCCGCGGATGACGCGCCTCTCAAACGGCGACCTGATCGTGACGGGGGAAACGACCGAATACCGCTCCTCCGATAACGGCGCGACCTATCAGAAAAAAAGCTCTAACCTCTTTGCGGGGACGCCCGCGACCGTGACGACCGCTTCCGGCGTGACGCATACGCTGACCCGCGCGAACACCGTTCCGATCGAGCTGCCGGACGGCTCGATGATGATCTTTTACCGCTGCCACACGAAAAATTACGACAGCAGCGCGGAAAAAGAGTTCTATACCTCGATCCGCGTGATGTCCCGGAGCGGCTCCTCCGGCGCCTACGGGAAGGAAACGGTGCTGGTCGAGAGCACGCCGAAGGTCCATCACGGCTACTGGGAGCCGTATCCCGTCCTGCTGGACGGCGACACCCTCGCCGTCTACTATTCCGACGATCTCAACGCCGGAAAGACTTCCTCCGGCGGGTATCTGCAGGATATCCGCGTCCTGACCTATTCGATCTCCTCCGGGACGTGGGACAAAACGCCCCGCGTCTGTCTCTCCGGCAAGGAGCACCAGAGCCGCGACGGGATGCCGACCGTTGAGCGGCTTTCCGACGGCAGCGGGTACGTCATGTCGATCGAGGCGCAGCCGAAGCCATCCTCCTACGTCTTCTGCACCCAGCTCTGGTTCTCCCCGAACGGGTACGACTGGAAAGACGGCGTGATCGTCGCCGAGCCGGAGGTCTACAAGAACAAGACCGACAACAAGAACCCCCGCTGCTCCGCGCCCGGCGTTGCCGTTCTGCCGGACGGCCGAATCGCCGTCTCCTATCAGGAAAACGTCTCCACGCGCGGCCGCGCCGTGCTCAGCAGCTCGGTCGACTGCAACGTGACGATGAAGCTCATCCTCTCCAAGGATCCGGTCTCCCTTTCCGGCGGCGGCCACGGATTGACCCCCGCTTCCAAGGGGATCTCCCCGTCCTTTGAAGAGGTCGCCGTAAAACGCAACTTTACCGACTCGTCGGGCGACCACGCCGACGCCGCCTATTCGATCTGGAACGCCGTCACCTATGCAAACGGCTACCTCTACGCCCTCAGCGGCACCGGCTATAACCTCTCCGCCGCGGAGCGCAAGGGCTTCGGCGTGCAGATCAGCCGCCTCCAGGTCGCGGAGCCGTTTTCCCGTCCGGAAACGACAGCCGTGACCGCCCCCGTAACCGTGCCCGTGACGCAGGCTCCCGCGACCGCGCCCGTCACACAGTCTACCGCCACGGAACCCCCAACGGAGTCGGTGACCGAGGAGCCGCTGACTTCCGCGCCGCCGGAAACGGCCGCCCCGGAGAGCGCCGCGCAAACG
Source organism: uncultured Clostridia bacterium (assembly GCA_946410595.1). Classification (GTDB taxonomy): domain Bacteria; phylum Bacillota; class Clostridia; order Oscillospirales; family CAG-272; genus RUG12395. The sequence continues at coordinate 34,243 of CAMKAU010000003.1, read as the reverse complement.
CTCCCCGCCGCCTCGGAGATAACCCTTGTCCCCGAAACGAAGAACGCCGCCGCCGAAAGCGCCGCGCCGGAAACGGCTCCGCCCGATCCCGCGGCGAAAGAAACGCCCGGTCCGTCCGCAGAAAAATCCGCCGTCCCCTTCACTCTCGCGGCGATCGGCGCCGCCGCTCTGCTCGCCGGCGCGATCCTGCCCGTCCTTTGCCGACGGAAAAAAGGAAAATAAGAACAAAAAGGAAGAAGCCCCGCTTGCGTGGCTTCTTCTTTTTTGCCGTTTTCAGGCGCTTTTTTCGATGATCTTGACGTTCTCCGGTTTGGTGCCGGTCTGTTCGAGGACGATCTCGTTGATCTGCGCGACCTCGCTCGGCAGGAGCCCGGAGGACTTGACGATGACGTTAACGACGTCCCCGGAGATGACGGCGATACAGCTCTCAAAGCCCTTGGAGCAGATGAGCGTTTCGATGTCCGCCTCTTTGGCGATATCGGCGGCGATCCGTTCGATATCGCCGAGCGCCTGCTCTTTGGCCGTTTCCAGCGCACTCTCCGAGGAAACGACGGTCCGCAGCACTTCGATCGCCTCGTCGCGCGCCTTCTGGCGGTTGAGGACGGTGGAGGCGAAATACTCCTCGGCGCCGCCGCTTCCCTCTTTCTCTTTGGCGGCAACGTCGGCGACGCTGACGTTATCCTTCATATTCGACGTGCCGTAGGCGATCGCGCCGTCCGGGGCGGTGAACAGTCTGAAGTTCAGATACACGACCGCGCCGAGGGCGAACACACAGGCGATCAGGACCAGATTTCTCTTGCCGATCTTTCCTCCGACCGTTTTCGTCTTTTCCCAGACGGTTCTCAAAAAATCCCGCATAGTGTTTTCTTCCTTTCTTTCCGATCTGACGGTTTTCCATCTGTTTTTATCCTATTCGCGCGGGTGGGAAACTATGCCTTGCCCGCGACGGAAATTCGCGCGGAGGAGAGCCCGAAGGCGGCGGAGAGGAGGTCGATGATCTTTTTCTGGTTTTGCGGGAGATCGCCGCCGACGCAGACGACGGCCACGCCGTTCGGCCTCGGATAGACGGTGACCTCCGGCCTGCCCGCCGCGGTATAGCGGTACTCAAAGCCCGTTTCGCAGGTGAGCATCACCTCCGCGTCCGAGACCCCGGCGACCGAGTTGCACAGCGCCTCCGCCCGCCGGCGCAGCCCGTCGAGATACGCCGCTTCGTCGATCGCGGCGGCGGAGGTCTCTCCCTCCGTTTTGCTTCCGAACAGCGCCCCGCCCGCCAGCAGAAGGATCCCCAGCGCCGCGAGAAGGGCGCAGAGAAGGAGCGGGAGGTCGGCTTTTTTTCTTTTTAGGGGTTGTTTCGTATCCATCGTTACCTCACAAGCACGGTGACCGGCGTATCGAGCAGGTCGGAGAGTTCGCTTTTCAGCGCGCGGACGTCAAAGGTGACGAGAGAGGCGCGCAGATCGATCGTGATCTCCTTTACCCGCAGAACGTTTTCTTCGTCGAGGTCAAGCGTTACGGCGACGCTCATTCCCGAAACGTCCGTCTGATAATGCTCTCGCAGATAGGCGGTCACCTCGCGGCCGATCTGTTTGGCCGTTTCCTCGAGGATCCAGCTCCGGTCCCCCTCGGCAAAAGAGGTCTCCGCGCTCTCCTCCGGCGCGGAAAGGGAAATCTCCCGGAGAGAGAGGACGGGGCAAAGGACCAGGGAGAGCAGCGAGAGCGAAAAGAGAACGGTGAGCGCGGCGGAGATCCCCTTTTTGCCGCCGGGGAGGAGAGAAAAGAGAAAGCTCCCGCCGAGGGCGAACGCGAGAGCGGCCGGAATCGCTTCCTTCATCTCATTCTCCCCCGCCGCTCTGCACGAGGAGCGTGATCGCCACGATAAAAACCGACCCCGCCGCCGTTACCACGCCCGCGTAAAGACCGAACACCTCTGATATCTCCTCCATAAGCCCGCTCTCCTTTTGGCAGCCGATCGCCTTCGCGCAGGCGGAGGCGGCGCCGAGGGAAAACCGGAAGAGGAGCAGAGAGAGGAGAAGCGGCAAAAGCAGCCCCAGCGCGACGGCGACGGACGCCCACCCGAGCGTCGTTTTGAGAAAGGAGAGACTGCCCGCGACGGTGCGGAACGCTTCCCCGAGCGAAGCGCCGACGACGGGGATGAAGCTGCCGGCGGCAAAGCGCACCGCCCGCAAAGCGAGTCCGTCCCGCGCGGCGGAAATATGGGTCTGGAAGGCGAGCACGGCCGAGAGGGCTGCGGACGCCAGCGCAAGCGAGAGCGAAAAGAGACGCTTGATCCAGCGGGAAAAGCCGGAGAGATCGAACGGCAGGACCGCGCCCGCGAGGGCGAGCGCCGTGAGGATCCCGCCCGCCGGGAGGATAAACCGGACGCAGAAATCCGAGATAAAAGAGGTAACGAGGTAAAGCGCGGAATGGGCGGCGACCGCCTCCCCTACCTTTCCGCCCGAGGCGTAGAGGGAGGTCAGGACAGGGAACATCGCAAAGAGAAAGGAGTTGAAGGAGGAAAGAATATCCCGCACCGCCGCGACCGTGTGCCGCGCCGTGCCGAGAACGCAGGAGGAGAGCGCGAGGACCGAGCAAAGGCGGAAGGAGGCGGCGACGCCGGCGTTTTCCTCCGCGCTTTTGCCGAGCGAGCGGAAGAGGGAGAGGACGATCAAAAGCGCGATAAGGAGGGAGAGCAGGCGCAGCGGCGCCGTCGCTTCCCGCGTGATCGCAAAAAAGCTCTCACGGAGAAGGCGGGAAAAGGAAAGCCCGCTCTTCCCTTTCAGCGCCGCCTCCGCCAGCTCCCGGCTCCCCTCGGACAGTCCGTCCGGCAGCGTTTCGCGGAAGGCGGCGGCGTACTCCGACACCCGGGCGTTTTCCCCCTCCTCCTCCGGGATATAGCGGTACTCGTACTCCTGCGCCCGCGCAAAGCCGGGAAAGAGAACGAAAAGCAGACAAACGAGAAAAGCGATCCCGGCTTTTTTCATATCATCAGCTCCGAAACGGCGGCGATCAGCTCCCGCGCGAGCGGAAGGGAGAGCAGGAGGATCTCCGCTTTTCCGATCAGTTCGGCCTTGGCGGCGAGCGAGGTCTCGCCGAGGTCCCGGCAAACGGACGCCGCCAGCTCGGCGAGCAGCGCCGCGCCGAGCGCGCGCAGAAAGACGCCCGCGTAAGAGGAAAACGAGCTGCCCGAAGCAAGTGATAAGAGTTCCCGCACGACGGGCGCGTAACGCTCCGCCGCCGCGCCGAGAAGGAGCGCCCCCGCAAAGAGCGCCGCGACGGCGGCGAGCCCGCTTTTGCTCTCCCGCAGAACGAGAGCCGCGACGGCGCACAGGACCGCCGCGCCGAGGAGCGCGTAGACGCTCACAGTCCGAAGACCGAGCGGACGGTCTGAAAGAGCTTGGCGATCTCGGCGACGAGGACGATCAGCACCGTGACGATCCCCGCGACCGTAACGAAGGTCGCCTGCTCCTCCCTGCCCGTTTTGGCAAGGACCTGATTGATCACGGCGACGAGCAGTCCGACGCCCGCGATCTTCATGATCAGTCCGATATCCATCCGTCACCTCACAAAAAAAGCAGGATCGCCATCAGCGAAAAGCAGAAGGAAAGGGTGGAGGCGAGCTTTTTTCTTTGCGGAAGCTCGCTTTGCAGGCGATCCGCCCGCCTGCCCGCCTCCGCCGCGAAGGCGGCGCAGCGCCTCTCCTCGCTCCCGGCAAAGCCGGCGCCGGCGCTGCAAAAGAAATCGCGAAGAAGACGCTCGTCCTCCCGCCCGAGGGAGAGCGCGGCGGACGCCCGCGCGATCGCCTCGCCGGGGTCGCGCCGCGCCGCTTCGTAGAACCCGCACTCCCGCAAAAGGCCCTCCGGCGCGGCGGCGAGGATCCGGTCAAGGGGAGAGCCGAAGGCGGCGATCTGTTCCCCCGCGAAGGAGAAAAAGTCCCGGATCTCGCCCGCGGCGCGGGCGCGGCGTTCCAGCCGGCGGCGGTAAACGAAAGAAAAAACGGAGGAAGCGGAAACGAGCAGGACCCCGCCAGCGAAGGTCACGACCGACACAAAACCGCCCCCTCTCCCGTCTCGAAAGTAAAATCCGCTTCCCCCGGCTCTCTTGTAACGCGCACGAGATCGGGAAAGACCCCGGCAGAGAGAAGGGGGGAGAGCAAAGCGGAACGCTCCAGCTCCTCAAAGCTCGCCGCGTGCGCGGTGGCGACGACCGGCACCCCGCACCGGGCGGAGAGGAGGAGACTTTCCGCCTCCTCCGGCGTCCCGATCTCGTCGGTTACGATCAGATCGGGCGAAAGCGTCCGTACCGCCACGCTGATCCCCTTCCCCCTCGGATAGCCGGAGAGGAGGTCGATCAGAGCGGAGGGGGAAAGGGTCCCGTCGTCGAGCTCCCCGCGGCTGTCGATCACCGCGACGCGCAGGGGGCGTTCCCCCGTGGAAAGACGCTCCGCAAGCTCGCGCAGAACCGTCGTTTTCCCCACGCCGGGAGGAGAAAAGAGCAGCATCCCCCGCCGGTTTTGTAAAAAGAGGGAGGCGGGGAACGCGGCCTTGCCGCGGATCCTGCGCGGCAGACGGAAGACCAGCCCGGAAAAGGAACGCAGGGAGAGGATCCGCTCCCCCTCGCTGTACGCCGCGCCGTAGACGCCGCAGCGCACGCCGCCGGGCAGGGGGAGATACCCCTCGCGGATCGTATCCTCGTAGGCGTAGACCGAGCCGCGGCAAAGGCGGCGCACCGTCTCCCCGATCTCCTCGGCGGAAAAGGAGAGATCGAGAACGAGGTTTTGCCGGTCGAGGGTAAGGGAGAGGGGGCGGGCGGCGCGTACGCGCACCTCCGTCAGCTCGGAGGGGGAGACGCCCCGCGCCCGGAGAGCGCGGAAAATCGCCTCTTTGGCGCGCTCGCCCAGCGCGTCGAGCGCCGGCGGCAGAGTATTCGGCTGCGTCCATTCGGTCATGGTTTTTTCCGTCCTTTCGGAACAATCTATGAGGCTTGTCAGTTTTTTATGCGAAAAAAACTTGTCCTCGCCGCAAAACTGTGCTATACTGGAGCAAAAGAAAGACGCCTTCGGGCGCGGAAAGGAGACGGGATGAAGGAAGCGTTCCCCTCCGTTTGCGGAAGCGCGCGGCTGCGCCGCGCGATCGCCGACGATATCGAGAGCGGCGCATTTGCCCACGCCTATCTCCTGGAAGGACCGAAGGGGTCCGGGAAAGAGGCGTTCGCCCGCGCCGTTGCCGCGGCGCTTGCCTGCGAAAAAAAGACCGATCCCCTCGCCCCTCTGCCATGCGGAACGTGCGGGCCGTGCGCTCGGATCCTCTCTTCCCTCTGCCCGGACGTGCAGACGATCGGCCCCGACGAGGGCAAAGCCACGATCGGCGTGGACCGGATCCGGCGGCTGAAGGAAAGTCTCATTCTGACGCCGGGAGAGCTCGACTTTAAGTGTTATATCATCAAAGAAGCGGACCGGATGACCCCGCAGGCGCAAAACTCCCTCCTGAAAATGCTGGAGGAGCCGCCCGGCTCGCGCACCGTTTACCTGTTGCTGGCGGAAAACGCGCAAAAGCTCCTCCCCACCGTGCGGAGCCGCGCCCCCGTCCTCCGTCTCTCCCCGCCGACGCGCCGGGAGCTGGCCGCCTATCTGAAGGACACGCTCCCCTTCTTTGGGGTCGATGCGGACTTTGCCGCCGCCGCGTCCGGGGGAAATCTGGCGCTTGCCGAGGCGATCTATCAAAAAAAGAAGGAAGCGGAAGCCCCCCTCGCCGACCGCGCCCTCGTCGCGGAGACGGTCGGGCTGTTCGGCAGAGATTGCTCGAGAGGAGAGTTTTTGCTCTTTTTCAACCGTTTTCCGCAAAAAAAAGAGGAGCTGCTCGCCCTCTTGAGGTTGATTTATCGCGCGATGCGTGATATAATAGCGGCAAAGCGTACCGAGCGATTTGAGCCGGACTTTTTCCTCACGCCGGAGGAAGCGTCCGCCTGCGCCTCGCGTATCTCCGTGAAAGGAGCGGCCGCTCTCTCCTCGCTCCTGACGGACACGGCGGACGAACTGGAGAAAAACGCCGCGCCGAAAACGCTGTTACCGGCTTTTGCCTTGCGCGCCTATCACGCGCGGGGCGGGATCCGACCGTAAGAGAAAGGAACCGTATGGCAAACAGTTTGGACGATTATCTGGAAAAAGCGCCCGCGGAAGCGGAAGGCGCCAAAGAAAAAAGAGATCCCGAGGCGCCCGTTACCGTCGTCGGACTGCGGTTCCGGCGGGCGGGCAAGACCTATTACTTCGACCCGGGCGAGCTGACCGTGAAGGCCGGCGACGCGGTGATCGTGGAAACGGCGCGCGGGCTGGAGCTTGCCGAAGCGGCCGCGGGCAACACGGTCGTACGGGAGCGGGAGGTCGTCCGTCCCCTGCGCCCCGTCGTGCGCGTGGCGACCGAGGCGGACAAAAAGCACGACGCGGAAAACCGCCAAAAGGAAGCGAAGGCCTGCGAGATCTGCCGCAAAAAGATCGAAGAATCCGGGCTGGAGATGAGTTTGATCGACGCGGAATACACCTTTGACAACAGCAAGCTCCTCTTCTACTTTACCGCCGAGGGACGCGTGGATTTCCGGGAGCTGGTGAAGGAGCTGGCCTCCATCTTCCGCACCCGCATCGAGCTGCGGCAGGTCGGCATCCGGGACGAGGCGAAGCTGATGGGCGGCCTCGGCGTCTGCGGACGCCCCTTCTGCTGCCACAGCTTTCTCTCCGAGTTTGTCCAGGTTTCGATCAAGATGGCGAAAGAACAGAACTTCTCCCTCAACAGCTCGAAGGTGTCCGGCGCGTGCGGCCGTTTGATGTGCTGCCTGCGCTATGAACACGACGTGTACGACGAGGAGATCAAAAAGACGCCGGCGGTCGGATCGCTCGTTGAGGTATCCGGCGGCAAGGGGATCATCACGGAAGTCAACCCCCTCGTCGGACAGGTGCGCGTCAAGCTGGAGGACAAGCCCGAATCGCCGAAGTATTACTCGCGTGACGACGTGAAGGTGCTGATGACCGCCAAGCAGCGCAAGGCGGAAAACGCCGCGAAAAACGCCCCCCGCCAGAAGCAGAAAAAATCCGGCGAAGGGGAGAAACCCGCGGAAAACCAGGTCGAGATCCTTACCCGGCCGAACGTGGAGGAAACCGGGGAAAGCTGATGGCGCCGCGTTTTTCCGGCCCCGTTTTTTCCCCGCAAAAAATATTTCCGAAAACGCTTGATTTTTTCGGAAAGTGTGATAGAATAAACTTAACTTTTGGTATTGGAGGTGTTTTGAATGGCTTATAAGATTTCCGACGATTGCATCGCGTGCGGCTCCTGCGCTGCCGAATGCCCCGTCAATGCAATCTCCGAAGGAGACGGCAAGTACGTAATTGATGCGGACGAATGCATCGATTGCGGCACCTGCGCCGGCGTCTGCCCCGTGGGCGCGCCCCTTCAGGACGAATGATTTTCTGAACTCGATAGAAACCTAAAAAGCGGAGCAGCCCGGTTTTCCCCGGATTGTTTCGCTTTTCGGTTATAAAGGGGTCTTATGATCGTTCCCGATTATGAAACGCAAACGACGACCGACCGCGTCAACGACGACCTGATCCTCACCCAGCGCAAAAACGGGCTGAAGTTCGGGACCGACGCGCTCTTGCTCGCCTCCTTCGTTCCCTCCGCGCGGCGCCCCCTGACCGCGGCCGAGCTCGGCTCCGGCACGGGGATCCTCTCGCTGCTGCTCCTCTCGCGGGAAAAGGCGGAGCGGATCTTTTGCTACGAGATCCAGCCGGCATACGCCGCGCTGACCGCAGAGAACGCCGCGGACAACCGCTTTTCCGACCGGATGCGCGTATTCTGCCGCGACGTACGGGAGGCCTCTCCCGCCGACTGCGGCGGCGAGGTCGATTTCGTCGTTTCCAATCCCCCGTATCTCGCCGCCGGCGCGGGGCTCCCTTCCGCGGCGGACGAAAAAAACGCCGCGCGGCGGGAGGTGTACGGCGGGATCGGCGATTTTTCCGCCGCGGCGGCGCGGCTATTGCGGACGGGAGGCAGTTTTTTTCTCGTCTACCGGCCGGAGCGGCTTGCCGCTCTCTTTGACGCGCTGCGCGCCGCTTCCCTCTCTCCGAAGCGGATGACGCTCGTCTGCGAGCATCCCGCCGCCGCCCCCTCCCTTCTCCTTCTGGAAGCAAAAAAGGGCGCCGGCGAGGGACTTGAGATCACCCGTCCGCTCTTTTTGCGGGACGGCCCGGACGCCGACGGTTATTCGGCGGACGCCGCCGCGATCTACGGCGGCAAAACGATGTTTGAAAAAGGATGACCATGAAACGAAACGGCGAAGAAAAAAACGCGGTCCTCGGCGGCACGCTCTATCTGGTCGGCACGCCGATCGGCAATCTCTCCGACCTCTCCGAACGGGCGGTCAAGGTCCTCTCCGAGGTCGGATTTGTGGCGGCGGAGGACACGCGCGTTTCCGGGCGGCTGCTCGCCGCGCTGGGGATCAAAAAAGAGATGATCTCCTATTTTGAGCACAATCAGGCCGAAAAGGGGGAGGCGATCCTCACCCGGCTCCTCGCGGGGGAGAGCTGCGCCCTGGTCACGGACGCCGGCATGCCGGCGATCAGCGACCCCGGGGAGGCGCTCGTTGCGCTCTGCGCGCAGGCGGGCGTACCCGTTTCCGTGATCCCGGGGCCCTCCGCCGCCGTCTCCGCGCTCGCCCTCTCCGGGCTCCCCGCGCGCACCTTTCATTTCGAGGGGTTCCTCCCGCGGGAGAACAAGGAGCGGCGGGAGCGGCTGGCGGCGCTGGCCGCCCTCTCCGACACCCTCGTTCTCTACGAGGCGCCCCACCGCCTGAAAAAAACGCTTGGCGAGCTCTTTGACACACTCGGCGACCGCCGGATCGCTCTCTGCCGGGAAATGACGAAGCTGAACGAGGAAACCGTGCGCACGACCCTTTCCGCCGCGCGGGAACGCTACGAAAGCGAGGAGCCGCGCGGGGAGTTCGCCCTTGTGATCGAGGGCTCCCCGGCAAAGGAGCGCGCGGCAAACGACCTCTGCCTGCTCTCCCCCGAGGAGCACGTCGCCTTTTACGAAGCGGGCGGAATGCGCCGGATGGACGCGATCAAACGCGCCGCCGCCGACCGCGGGATCGCCAAAAACGAGCTTTACCGCGCCCTTTGCAAGGAGAACGACGAATGAAGCGCACGATCGAAACCGTCTCGCGTTCCTCCGCAAAGGACCGGCTTTCCTCCGTTTTTTCTTTCTGCTTTGAGCGGGCGGCCCGCTTCCTGCTTCTCCCCCCAGCCGCGCTGGCGCTCGTTCTGCTCTCCTCCCTTTTCCTCCCCGCGGAAAAAGAGAACGCCGTCTTTTTTCTTCTCGAGGGCGTGCTCCTTTTCTCCGCTCTGGTCGGGCTGTTTGCTTTGCACCTCTCTCTTCTTTACCGCGCTTTTCCCCGCGCGCAGGACGGGCTCTCGCAAAAAACGCTCGGCGGGATCGTCCTTTCCTTTCTTTTCTCCCTCTTTCTCCTCCACGCCGCGGCGTTCCTTCTCCCCGTGATCGCGGGTCTGCTTTTTGCCGCGCCGCCGGCGCTCAAAGAGGCGCTCGCCTTTTTTGCCGAATTTTTCAACGTGGTTACGCTGATCTTTCTTTCTTCTTATCTTTCCTGCCTCGTTCTCTTTTTTCTCCTCGCCCTTTCCGTTCTCTGCGGAAAACGGCTGAAAAAAAGAAAGAACCTTTCCCGTACCTGCGTGATGCTCGTCCTGTTTTCGACGGCAGCGGCCGCGGTATACGCGATCGGTTCTGTTCTCTTGACGTTTACGGATATGTCCGCGCTGGAACGGATGGCGGAAGACTGCCCCGTGAGCGCGGATACGCTGTGGATCCTCTTCAGCGTCTGCTGCTGCGGCCTCCCGTGCGGCGGAACGCTGTGTTATCTCTCGTTTCGTACATCCGCCAGGCCTCTTCCGCAATCCGGTCGGAAGGACGGAGAGCAAACAGACGGATCCCGAGGAAAATAACCCCGAGCGCGCCCAGAGCCGCCGCCGAACGTCCCGTGACGTCTGCGGCGGTTTTTCTGATCGCAAGGAGGATGGCGTAGTCCCCTCCGGTCTGCGTCAGAAATCCCTCGATATAGCCGCTGAAGCGGAAAAAGAGGAACGCGGCCAGAAAGATCAGCGCCGCGGCAAAGGCGGACACCGACGCGTAGCGGAACGCCGCCCCTTCCTTTTTCCCTCCGCTGACAAGGATCAGAAAGGACGCTCCCCCGATCAGCACGGAAAAGGCGAGCGTTACGGCGGAGAGAAAGCGGACGCGCTCCAGATAATAGGAAAGCATCACCGCCCCCGGGATCTTCAGAGTGGACTGATAAAGCCGGACGACCGTATCCGCAACGGCGGTCAGCGTTTCCTCGTCGTAAAAGGACTCTCCGTCCTCCACGCCGAGGTCGGCGATCTGTTCTTTGACTTTTGCTTCAACGGCGCGATACACGAGGTCGTGATAACGGCCGTCCGAGAGCGAGCTTTCCGCCGGCTCCTCCCCGTAGATCTCCGCCAGAACGGCGAAAAAGTCGCCTGCGGGATCCGCCGGAAGGATCGACTCGATAAACGCGTCGTCCACGCCGGAGTTGAGCATTTCCTCTTTGAGTTCTTCGCGGAAATCGGCGAGTTTTTCCTCCGGCACACGCGTCGCCTCCATCGCCGAGCGCATATACGGATAGCGGCAGGCGGTGAGCAGGCAGGACAAAAACAGCGCGCCCGAAAAGAGAGCCGCCGTAAGGATCATCGCCACGAGGACGTTGATCGCGTTTCCGATCAGCTTTGCATTTTTCATGTCAGTCCCTCCGGATGATCGGGCCGGAAAGATAGCGGCAATAGACGTAATAACGCTTGTTGACCGCGATCAGCGTGCTGAACGGATAGCAGGTATAGAGAACGAGACTCTCCTCATCCGCGCCGAGATCGAAGACGCTCGTATCCCAGTAATCGCTGATCACCGAGCCGGTGATCTCGTAAACGTAACTGCCGTAGTTGGTCGTGATATAGACGCGGTCGCCGATATAGGCGTTGCCGAGCGTGTGGAAATACGCCGTGGCGTGTCCGCCGATCAGCGTGGTGCCCGAATCGCCCGGAATACGGGAATAGGGGGAAACGCAGGCGCCGAGATTAAGCAGCGGCCGGCTGTCCCCCATATAAAGCGCGCAGTTGATCGCGGTGTTCTCCACCCGGATCCAGCCGAACTTGTCGTTGATCGCGGGAAAGGTAAAGGTCCCGAAGCGGATATAGGAGCTGGGGGCGTTTGGCGTGTTGGGGAGAACGGCGCCGGAGGGATCCGGCTCCGCCGTTACCGGCGCTTCCCCGCCGGTCTCGGCGGGAGCGGGGGGATCGTCCTCTCCCGTCCCCTGCGGCGCCGTCTCCTCCGCGGGCAGGACCGGATCGACGGTCAGGTCGTTGATCTGCACCCCCTCGCGGCCGGAAACGTCCCGCGCGAGAATGTCCAGGGCGGAGGAAACCGTGGTCAGAAAGGGCGAGAGGGAGAAACAAAGGACCGCGGAAACGACAATAGCAAAAAGGACGGGCGTTATTATATAGAATAATAACGCCCGACCGTTTTTTCTATTGTCCCGTGCCGGTCTCAAGCCTTGGCGCCGAGCTTGCGGGTGATCAGATAAGCGCCCACAAGGAGAACGGCGGCGGCAGAGCAGGTGATGACCATCGGAAGAACGCCGGACTCGGCGCCGGTGGACTTCACGAGCGTGGCGGAAGTGGAGTAAACTTCTTCGCCGTCAGAGATGCGCACGAACTTGACGGTCCCGTTCTTGGTGCTGACGCTCAGCCCGAGGACGCTGACGGCCTCGTTCGCCTTGGCCAGAATGGCGGTCTTCACGTTCGCGGGAAGGTTGCTCAGGTTGGTCTCTTCCTTGTTGTTTGCGTTGTAGATCGCAACACCCTCGTTGAGAGCGGTCTTGATCGTCGTAACCTGCGCCGCGGTGATGGGGTTCTTGCTGCTGTAGCTGTCAATGTAGTTGTTGGCAGCGTTCAGATCCGCTTCCTTGAAGCCGAGAGCGGGGAACTTCGTGGTAAGCTCGGCAAGGAAGGTTTTGATCTCCTGGGCGTTCGCGGCCGTATCGGGCTCAATCGCGAAAGCGGAAACCGCGAGGGTCATCACCATAGCGACAGCAAAAACAAAGCAAATAATCTTTTTCATATTATGCTCCTTTTACCAATAAACAGTTTCTTGTCTATAAAGGTATCACAACGCATCGGGATTGTCAACAGTTTTTTGTATTTTTTCCCTTTTTATTTTCCGCAGAACGGACGCGTCCGGCCGCCGCGCGATTCAATGGAAGAAGCGCTGCGTTTCCGACGGCGTTCCCGTCCCCGAAGCGGACGGCAGGGGCTGGGGCGTCACGGTCGGGCCGCAGATGCAGAGCAGATCCGCGCCGCCCGCGGGATTGGGGACGAACTTGATCCGGTCGATGCAGGTGTTGAGGGGGCGGACGGAGGTGACGGCGCTGTGGCGCAGATAGGTCACGAACAGCTCGCTGCCGTCCGGCGAGGGGAAGATCGAGACGGCGCCGTTGCCGTACGCCTGGGCGGTGGAATAGAGGATCGGGTTGCCCTCGCAGCGGACGTAGGGCCCCGTTACCTTCTCCGCGACGGCGTAGCCCGCGCCGTAAGCGGAATTGTAGTTGCCGCCGGCGTAGATGAGATAGTAGTAGCCGCCGTGCTTGTAGATATATCCGCACTCGGTCACGGGCGCGATGCAGTTTTCCCAGCGCTCGTCCGGCTGGATCAGCTTGGTCAGACTGCCGTCTTTGACCGTTACCTCGCCGTCCCGGCACTCGATCTCAAGCAGGTAGAGGACGTTGCCCGGCCCGGAGCGCACGACGGTCAGCCAGATCCGGCCGTCGTCGTCGACGAAGGGCTGGCCGCCGATCTGCTCGACGTTTGGATCCAGCGGCTGCTTTTTTACCGAGGTGAACGGCCCGAGCGGGCTTTTCGCCGTCGCGTAAGAGGTAACGTCCTTCCCGCTCGCGGGCGTTGCCATATAAAACATGTAGAAATATCCGTCGCGATACAGGATATTGGAGGCGCGGAAGTTCTTTTCCCCCCAGACGTCCTTCGGATCCATCACCATACCGGCGTCGGTCCAGGTCTTCCCGTCCGTCGAGGTATAGCAGCGCAGATACTTGGAGCCCGCGCCGTACAGGTAATAGGTCCCCTCCCAGTAGAAAATATCCGGGTCGGTCAGATCGGTCACGACGGGATTTTTATAGGTCTCGCCCTGATAGCGCGCGCCGTCGAAGGCGGAGAGGACGGGATAGGTAAAGGTCGTACCCGCGGAGAGAGAGTAGCCGAACGTGCCCTTTTTGAACTCGCCGGCGTTGAGCTCGAACTTGGGGTAGGGATCCTCGTCAAGCGGGTTTTCGTTGACGTAGACGGCGAGATAACGGGTGTACGCCTCGAAGACGACGGGGATCGCGGCGCCCGCTTCTGTTTTGCAGTATCTTGTCCCGAACGGGACGAGGGTCGTCCCCTCCTGCGTGTAGAGCGTGACGCGGTCCGCCGCCTCGTCGATCTCAAGGTAATACCCCTTCGGGAACAGTCCTTCCTCCGCTTTGCCGGGCGTGACGTTGAAGTAAAGCCCCGCCTTGCCGCCCTCGGAAAGGGTGAGAACGCTCTCGGCGCGGATATTCTCCGTTTCGTCCGCGTCAAGGAAAACGGCGGCGGGAGCGGAAGCGGACAGAAGTCCGGCCGCCGGATCCGCCGTGACGGAGCCGTAGAGATCCCAGAAGACCTCCCCGTTTTTCCCCGCTTCCCCGCCGGCGCTTTCTCCGCCGGTCTCTGTTGTCAGAGCGCCGCGGCGCTCTCCGTCGCCTCCGCCCGTTTTCGCGTTGAAAACGAGCGCGAGCGCGAGAGCGGCAAGGGCGAGCGCGGCGGCGACCGCCCCGGGGACCGGGAGCTTTTTGAGAAAGAGAAAGAGGGCGAGCGCGGCGAGGATCCCGCCGATCAGCAAAAGCGGGAGGCTCCAGACGGCGTACGCGGGAACGGCGCCGTCCACCTGCCCGTCCGCCGCAGCGGACGTTTTTTCAAGCGAAAGGGTCGCGGTCTTCCGGAGCGCGGCGCGTTCCCGCACCTCGGCGTGAAACGCCTCCTCCGCGGCGTCCCATTCGGCAAACCGCGCGTTAAAGAGCCCGCGGAGCGCTTCCAGCTCCGCCTCGGCTTCCTCCGCCGACGCGTAGGTCTTTACGTCCGTAAAGCCGCTGACGCCGCTTTTCGGTTTTTCGGAGAAGGTTGCGACCGAGCCGCCCGCCGCCAGGTTCTGCGTTCCTTTGAAGGCGGCGCTGACCGGCGACAGAACGGAAAGCGAGGCGGACCCGCCGATCTGGCCGCCGGCGGAAACGGTAACGCTCTTGAAGGTACCGCCGGTCACGGCGATCGTTACGCTGCCGTTCACGGGCTTGCCCGTGGCTCCGTAAACGCCGCCGCTGAAGGTCCCGCCGGTGATCAGCATATAGATACTGCCGGTCTGAGCGGTCTCTCCCCCTCCCTCGACGAGGGAGGAAAAGCTGCCGCCGTTGATCTCGATATAGGTATCTCCGCGCACCTCGCCCGTGGAGCGGTTTCCGCCGCGCAGACGCAGCCAGGAGCCGCTGTTCACCGTCAGCGCGGCGCCGCCGAAGGCGTAGTTGGTGCAGCCGCTGCCCGTGATGGAGGGCAGCGTGGCGTTCGCCCCGTCCGCCTTGCAGGTGATGCCGGTATCGAAAACCGCGCGGCTCCCGTTGCAGACGAGAACGAGGTTTTTATCCTTCGTCCGGATCTCAAGGTCCCGGAAGACGGTCGGCCCTTCGATCTGCAGGTTTTTGGAGAGGATCAGCGCCGCCCCCTCCTTTTCGCGGTAGTCCACCCCGCCGTAGACCGAGGTGATCGTGATCCGCCCGACGTTCTCCGGCAGCGAAACGGACTCCGCGACGCTCACGGGGCCGCAGATCACGAGCGTCCCGCCGGAGTAAAGCCGGCGGACCGCGTCCTTGATGCTTTTCATCGCGCGGCCGGGGGCGCTCCCGTCGAGCGCGTCCCCACCGCCGTCGGACAGGAAGATCACGTTCTCCTTGCCTTCAGCTGCGAAAACCGCCGCCGGGCAAAGGATCAGAAAGGTCAAAAAAAGCGCGAGAAAGGTCAGGATCTTTTTCATGGTATCCTCCAAAACGGCGGTATGGCGGAAAAACCGTCATACCGCCTCTTTGTTACGCAAGACCGGGCTGCGGGGTCGCCGTGGGACCGTTGACGATCAGAACGTCCGGGCCGCCGTCCCGTTTGACGAACTTCATCCGGTCCATACAGATCTGGCGGGGCGAGATCTCCGTGACGCTGAAATGCTGATGGTAGAACATGATGTATTCGCCTTTTGCGTTGCGGACGTAGACGCTGTCCCCCGTTCCGCGGGTGAACGCCGTTTTCCGCAGGATGGGATTATACTCGTACTTGGTGTAGGGGCCGAGAGGATTTTTTGCCCACGCGAGACCCTCCGCGTAGCTGCCCTTATAGTGGCTGCCGGCGTAGACCGTGTAGTAAAGGCCGTTGTGCCGGAAAATCACGGCGCCCTCCACGATATTCGCGTAATCGCGCTCCCAGTCGCAGTCCGGGACCATCAGCCGCGTGAGCGTTTCCTCGACCGGGGTAACGACGCCGTCCTCCAGCTTGATCTCGTACGCCCAGATCTCGTTGCCGTGGTTGAAGCGGACGACGGAGAGGTAGACCCGCCCGTCCTCGTCGACGAAGGGATGCCCGCCGATCTCCTGGATATCGGTGTGCAGCGGCCGGCAGGTCTTCGATTTGAAGGGGCCGAGGGGGGAGTCCGAGGAGGCGTAAGCGACCTGGACGCGGCGCTTATGGTTTTCGTCCCACGCGGTATGGGAGGCGTAGAACATATAGAAAAGCCCTTTATAGCAGATCACGTTCGGGCTCATATACTCGTTGTTGCCCCACCCGTCGCAGCCGTGGAAGACGATATGCGGCTCCGACCAGTGGACGAGATCCTTTGAGGTATAGCATTGGAAGAGCGACATATCCTGCGTGTCGGTATAGTAGAGATAATAGGTGCCGTCGTGGTACATGATGTCCGGGTCGGCGCCGTAGATGATCGGGTTCTGATAGGACTTGTCCGGGTCGAGATCGAAGACCTCGGTGTTCTCCCCGAGCACGACGTTCCGGAACGAGGCGACGCCCTCTCCGAAGTGCAGCCCGATCACCCCGCGGGGGAAATGCCTGAGCTGAAGATCGAACTTGGTATAGTACGGCGGGATCTCGTACTCGAAATTGTTGAACCAGAGGCGGGCGTTATAGTCCTGCATACAGACCTTGACGGTATACCACCTGCCGTACTCGAAGGGGCAGGTGATCCGGCCGAGCTCGTTTTTGTAGTGATCGCCCCCGTTGACGTTCTGGAGCGTGACGGTATGCGTGTCCGCGTTGAAGGAAAAATAATACCCGGCAATCCACTCGATGCCGTTTTTGCCCTGCGCGCGGAAGAGCACGCCGCAGTCGCCCGGTTTGTTGATCTTTACCTCACAGGAAAAAGAGAAATCACGGGGCGCCTTTTCCTCCGAAAAAAGATAGGTATCCTGTTCCGTATCCGGCGTATAAACCCCGTCGCGCACGCTGACGGAGCCGCCCTGGGAAAGCCATTTGATCTCCTGCATATCCGTTGCGGGAAAGCCCGCACCTCCCGAAAAAAGTCAGATCTCTCTGCGGTTTCATTATAGCCGTTTTTTCCCTTCCCGTCAAGACGGAAAGGCATTTCTATATCGTCTTTTCCGTTTTTTGTAAAACGGTTTCCGGCTGTCTTTTCGCCTTCTCCTGTTGCAATAGAGAAAAAAGCGTGCTACAATAAAACGGCTGACAGATAAGGAGATGATCGTATGAATTACAGTCTTTGCGCCGCCGCAAAACCGGCAAAGGACGGCGCCGCTTTCGCCTTTTGCGTCTACAACCACCGCGGAGAGCGGGTCTACCGCGCGAAAGGGCTGATCCCCGCCGCCGACCTTGCCGCGGGGGAGGACGCCGCCCTCTCCGCCGAAATGGAGGCGGCGAGAAAGGCGATCTTCTATTTTTCCAGCTTCATCCGCAGCCGGTACTACGACGAGCATTTTGCCACGATCCTTGACGAGGACCACCTCGACGCGCGTACCCTCTCCTCCCTGCCCCGTCCGCGGGAGCTGGCGGAGAGCGCCCCGCTCCGCCCCTTTGCCGACGCGCTGGAGGAGTATTTTGTCCGTCCCACCATCACCTTTACCCCCACCCCGGCCGGGGCGCCCGATATGAAGGAGACGCTCTCCTTCCTTGCCGATGCGTAAGTCCGCGCGCCGCAGCGGCGTATTGCTGCACGTCTCCTCCCTGCCCGGGGATTACGGCTGCGGGACCTTCGGCCGGGAGGCGCTTTCCTTTCTGGATCTTCTCGCCGGGTGCGGGTTTTCCCTCTGGCAGGTCCTTCCCTTCTGTGAAACGGACGCCGGCGGCTCCCCCTATAAATCCCCCTCCGCCTTCAGCGTAAATCCCTATCTGATCGATCCGGAGATCCTGCGGGACAAGGGACTGCTGACCGACGCAGAGCTCGCCGGCGCGCGGCAAAACGCCCCCTTCCGGGCGGAGTTCGAGCGGCTGGCGCGGGAGCGCCTTCCTCTCCTCTTTTCCGCGGCGGACCGGGCGGACGCAGGTGAAAGAAACAGGATCCTCTCTTTTGCCGAGCGGGAAGAAAAACAGCGCGAATACTGCGAATGGGCGGCAGAGCGGCGTTTTCCCGGGGAGAAAAACGCGGCGTTCCGGCTTCTTTTCTGCGCTTACGAGTTCGCGCAGCAATGGAAAACGGTCCGCGCCTACGCAAAAGAAAAGGGCGTGAAGATCCTCGGCGATATTCCGATCTACGTGGACGGGGAGAGCTGCGACGCCGCGCTCCACCCGGAGCTTTTCCGCCTTGATAAAAAGCGGCGGCCGACCGAGGTCGCCGGCGTCCCGCCCGATCTCTTTTCCGCCGAGGGGCAGCTCTGGGGCAACCCCCTCTACGACTGGGAACGGATGCGGGCGGACGGCTTTGCCTGGTGGCGCGAGCGGATCCGCTTCTGCTTTTCCTTCTTCGACGAGCTGCGTATCGACCACTTCCGGGCGATCGAAGCGTACTACGCGATCCCCGCGAACGCGAAAACGGCAAAAGAGGGCCGCTGGAAAAAAGGCCCCGGGATGCCGTTTGTGAGCGCGATCCGCGAAGCGGCGGGGGACGGCGGGATCCTTGCGGAGGATCTCGGCGTTTCCACCCTCTCTCTCCGCGCCTTTCTTGACGAAGCGGGGCTCCCCGGGATGCGGGTGCTCCAGTTTGCCGATTTTTACGGCGACCCGCGGGACGCCCATCTTCCCTACCGTTATCCCGAAAACGCGGCGGCGTACAGCGGCACGCACGACAACGACACCCTCCTCGGCTGGGTCCGGTCCCTTTCGCCGGAGAAGCGCCGCCACGCCTTTGCCTACGCCGGGTATCAGGGCGAGGACGAGCGGGCGGGCTGCATGGCGCTGATGCGCGAACTCCTCGTTTCCCCCGCGGACACGGTCGTCTTCCCGATCCAGGATCTGCTCTTTTACGGCTCGGACGCGCGGATGAACGTCCCCGGCGTACCGGACGGCTGCTGGCGCTTCCGGCTGGAAAAAGGCGCGACAGACGGTCTGGACCGCGGCTGGTGGCGCTATCTCAACCGTCTTTCCGGCCGTCTTGCCGGCAACTGAAAACGATCCGCTCCCCTTTCCGGGAGCGGATCTTTTTGTTTTCCGTTTTCGAGTCCGTTTTATCGGACACTTCTTCCGTTAAGATAGGGACGGAAGGAAGGCGGCGCAAGCCGCAAAAGAGGAAAGGAGAAAACAAAATGATACTCGGATTTTTATTCTTTGCGGGGCTCTTTGACTTTCTGGGGGCGCCCCTGTGGCTTGAGATCGCGCTGGGGCTTTTGCTCGACCTCGCCGTCTGCGGGATCTATTTCCGCTATGAATTGAAGGCCTTTTTCGCCCGCGCGGCGGCGCGGCTGCGGCCGGAGAAGATCTGGCGGATCCCGGCGCGGCAAAACGGACCACTGCGCGCCTCCGCCGCGCTCTTTGAGCAAAAAAGACGGCGCTCTTTTTCTTGACGCGAAACAGCGGATCTGCTACAATGAAAGCGGAGAAACGATAAGAAAAGGAGAAACCTATGCACAAGATCACGGAATACCTGAAAAAAGCCGGCGTCTTTTTCGTGGCGACGGCGGAGGGGGATCAGCCGCGGGTGCGCCCCTTCGGCGCCGTGGCGGAGTTTGAGGGCAGGATCTATCTCTGCACGAACAACAAAAAGCCCTGCTACGCGCAGATCGCCGCCAATCCGAAGGTGGAGATCTCCGGCATGACCGGGGAGGGCGAATGGATCCGCGTGACGGGAGAGCTCGTCCGCGACGACCGGGACGAAGCGCGGGCGGCGATGCTGCGGGACTACCCGGAGCTTGGCGGAATGTACCGCGTCGGGGACGGGATCTTTGAGGTCCTCTCTCTCAAAAACCCCGTCGGCGTTCTCTGCTCCTTCACCGCCGCGCCGGTCACGCTGGACTGACAAAAAAACGCTTCGGCTCTGGAGAGCCGAAGCGTTTTTTTGTTTCTCACGCGCCCGGGACGGGCGTGTGGGTCAGGACGATGTCGCCGTAGGGAACGGTTTGGTTCGTTCCGAAATAGAGGTAGAGATACCCGTCGTCAAGGAACATACCCGCCCAGTTCTGCTTGACGCCCGCCGTGTAGGTAAGCACCGTGACGGGCTCGGTAAAGTTATCGGAGACGAAGCGCTCCTGCTCCTCGAGGGTGGAAGCGGCGGGATCGGGGATCGACATCTTGAGGAGTTCCGCGACGCTCTTTTTGCTGAAGACGACGCGGATCGCCTTGTCGTTGTTGGAGTTTTCCGCTTTTGTCGGATCGGAGGCGCTCATCACCGCGCTGCCGTCCGCCAGCGCGTCCTCGTTTGACTGGAAGGCGATCGCCAGTCTGCCGTCCGGCAGCTCGACGCAGTAGGGCGCGCCGCAGATCCCCTGCCCGGTCTCCGGGAAGTGGGCGCAGGTCAGGTCGCGCCAGAGCACCCCGTCGGCGGAATAGAGCAGATACGGCAGCAGGATATTGCCGCGGGTCGTTTTATAGCGGTTGGTCTCGACCGCGCAGAGATAGCCGCCGCCGGCAAGCGGCTGCCAGATCGGCATCCCGTTTTTCCCGGAGCAGAAGGTCCCCTCCGCCGCCTGATAGGTCTCGTTTTTCACCCACGCCTGCCCGTTCCACTCGGAAATATCGGTGCTGGCGATCTTACCGGTGGAAAGAGACATCCCGACGGCGTAGATGCAGGTCAGCTTGCCGTTCAGGTAGCCAAAGCACGGCTCCCAGAGCCCGACCGAGCCGTAAACGTTCTCCTCAAACTCCTCCCGCACGACCGAGTGCGCGTGGAAGGTCTCGCCGTTGTCCGTGCTGGAGATCACGCGGATCGAGGAAGCGTAATCGCACGCCTCCGCGGCGGTCCGCGGAACGAAGGTGTCGTTTGCGCGGTAGGCGATCAGGATCTCGCCGTACGCGGCGCCGCCGGTCGGCTCCAGCTGGATGATGTCCGCGTTGGCAAGGGTCTTGTCGGGGTCGCCGTCCCGGTAGAGCTCGCGCGGAGCGGTCCAGGTCTCTCCCTTATCGGAGCTGAACGCCCCCATCATGCGGGGGATCTCGGTCGTCCGCTCCCGCTCGGTCCAGACGCAGAGGAAGCGCCCGTCCTGCAGCACGTAGATCCGGGAATACGGAACGCCGCGCACCTGATCCGTTACGGTGGAAAAGCTGCTCTCAAAGCAAAGACTCGACGGGGCGGGCTGCGGGGTGCTCGTCGGACCGACGATCCGGAGAATGTCCGGTCCGCCGTTTTCGTCCCGCTCGAAGACGACGCGGTCGATGCAGATGCTGCGGACCGTTCCCGCGTTGCCGATGACGGTATGGCGGTGATACATCACGAAGAGCTCGCTGCCGTCGGGCGAGCGGACAAAGACGCAATCGCCGACGCCGTCCGCCTCATCGGTATAGGAGAGGACCTCGTTATAGCCGACCTTCGTATACGGGCCGTAGATATTCTCGCTGACGGCGCACGCCTCCCCGTAATGCCCTTTGTAGTGGCCGGAGGCGTAGAGCATATAGTAGAGCCCGTTATGCTTGGTGATCACGCCGCCCTCGCAGATCTTTGCGTAGGAGGCGCTGCCCTCGTAGGGGTCGCACTCGTAATACTCGCTCGGGCTGATGACGGGCGTCCCCGGCGTGACCGGCGTGATCACGCCGTTTTCCGCCCGGATCTCCTGGATATAAACGTGGTTGCCGCCGCCGAATCGGACGGTGGTCAGGTAGATCTTTCCGTCCTCGTCGATAAAGGGCGCGCCGCCGATCTCCTGCACATCGTTGACAAAGGAATCCTCGCCCGCCATCGTAAACGGCCCGAGGGGAGAGGAGGCGGTCGCGTAGCGGACGCGGTGTTCGGTCAGAGTCCTTGTCTTCGAAGCGATCAGAAGATAGTAGGTATCGCCGCTCTTGAAGACGTTGGGGCTCATATAGGCGGTGATGTCGGTCACGCTGTGATCGACGGTATAAACCGGCTGCATCTCCGACCAGTGGCAGAGATCGGTCGAGGTCTGCGCCTGGACGGCGCCGTTCTGGTGCGTATAGAGATAGTAAACGCCGTCTTCAAAGTAAACGTCGGGGTCGGGACCGGACGCGACGGGGTTGAGATAGGTCTCCTCCGGCGCCGTCTCCGCCTTCTCCAGCACCGAGGAAAACGCAAAGGAGGAGGAGAGCGTCAAAGAGGCGGCCGGGCAGGCGGTCTCATAGATCGGGTAGTCGGTATATCCGAAGAAGATCCGGCAGATCCCCTCCGAAAGCGAAACGCCGAAGGGGTATTCCCCGCCCGCGGAGAGGGGGATCCCCGTTTCCGCCGCCCGGGTAAGAGAGCCGTTTTCCCGCCGGAAGATCAGGATCCGGTCGGTTTCCGGGTCAAAGCAAAGGAAGAGTCCGTTTCCGTCCGGATCGAGGAGGGTGACCGTCTCCTGCGAGGAAAGGGTCGCGGCGGCGGTAAAGGCGTTCCCCTGCGGGAGACGGAACGCCTCGGCAGCACTCTTCAGCGGGCGGACGCTGACGTTGTCGATCCGGCCGACGCCGCCGTCGTTGAGCAGACGGATCCCGACAAGGCCGGAGAGCGCGGAGATCGTATCGTTCGGATGGTCGCCGACGCGGTAAATGCTGCGGAAGACCTCCTCCCCCGTCGTCTTGTCCGTGACGGTGTAGAGAAGGACGTTGCCGACGGCGAGGACGCGCAGATGCAGATCGGCGCCGGGCGCGGTCACGTCGGAGGGAGAAACGAAGAGGTTGCCGCTCCACGTCCCCTCGCTGCCCGCGCAGCCGAGCGCGCCGAGCCCTCCGGCGTTGCCGATGAAGGCAAGGTAGCCGTAAAAGGAGGTGTCGCTTGCCGAGGAGGCGCGCTCCCCGTCGGAGCGGATGATCAGACCGCCGCCGCGGATATGACCGAGGAAATCACACTCGGCGATAAAATCGCCGAATGTGTCAGTCGGAAGCAGAAGCGTGGAATAACCGGAGGAGAGCGCGGAGGAGGCGTAAAGGGCGCCGTTTTTCACCTCAAAACCGCCGTACAGGACGCGCAGCGAGGAAAGCTCGTTCGGATCGGAAAACGCGCTCTCATAGACGGGAGCGGGCGCAGCCGTACCGGACGCCTGCACCGGAGAGTCCCAGTTTTCCAGTTCATCGGCGGAAATATCCATCCCGTCGCCGCTCTCCGACGGCGGGAAGGAGGAGAAGGACGCGCCTGTGAGATCGAGCGTCTCAAAGAGGATATCGGCGAGTTTGGAATAGCCGAGGTTGTTGGGGTGCAGTTTATCCTTATAATAGGTCGTGCTGCCGTAGGGACGGAAGAGGGTGTTGAGATCGACGAGTTTGGTAAACCCGAAGAAACGGGCGGAAATCTCCTTTTGCGCCGGGATGATATAACTGTCGACCTGCTCGGTGCGCTCCGCTTTGTCAAAGCGGTAGAGGGCGGTGGTCATGAAGACTTTGACCTCCGGGTACGTCTCGCGGAGAGCCCGGAACATCGCGGTATAGCTGTTCTTGAAATCGGCAAGGCCGTTCGGCATCAGAGACGCGTTGTTGGTCCCGAGCGCAAAGAGGACGAAATCCGGATCGAAATCTTCAAGGAGATTCCAGCAAAGGGACTGATAATATTTCGCGTAGGAGCTTGAGGTCACGTTCGAGCCGGGATAGCCGAAGTTCCCGACGACGGCCGTGTCGCCGTAAAGCCGCTGGAGCTGCGCCGGGTAGGAGAAGTTGACGGCGAGATACCCGTCCTGCGCGGTAAAACCGGTGCCGAAGGTGATGCTGTCTCCGCAGCAGGCAAGGCGCGGAACGTGGCGCTCGGCGACCGTCTCCCCGTTGACGGAGAGGAAGTCTACCGTTCTCTGCCCGGCGGGAACGCCGGCGGCGGTCGTGTTTCCGAGGACGCCGAGGGCGGAGAAGGCGAGCGTATCCGCAAATGAGCCGCCCGTGACCGTGAAGGCGCAGTCCGCGTGCAGCGCGGTCTCTCCGGGGACCTGGAGGGCTTTTATCTCCGTCGCTTTCGGCGAGGTAAAGTCCCCGCCCGAGATCAGGACGCTGACCGCGGCGTCATAGAGCGTATCGTAGCTCTCCTGCAGTCCGTCGGTCCCGGTCTTGCCGTTGGCGGCGGTAAAATTATAATACTTGCCGAGGTGTCCGATCGCGTAAACCGGGGTCTTGTAGGTCCCGCCGGTGATCTCCAGCGTGACCGCTCCCTTGGCGATATTCGCGCCGGAGGCGGCGACGTAATCGACGCCGATATCGTCTGTGATCGCGCCGGACTCCACTTCGACCGAGCCGCCGAGGGAGAGGGTCAGCGAGCCGTTCACCGTTCCGACGGGAGCGTTCTGCCCGAGCCGGACGTTGCCGCCGACGACGCTGCGCCAGCTTCCGCCGCAGATCGAGAAGGTAACGCTGCCGGTGTGGCTGACCTCAGACGCCGTCAGGTGTCCCTCGGCGTTGAGGGCGAGGTCGGAGACGAGATAACCGCCGACAAAGGACGGCCTCTCTCCGACCGAAACGACCGTATCGGTCACGGTCACGTTGTGGAAGCGGGCGCAGATCTTTGCGCCGTCGCTCTCCGCGAGGAGACGGATCCCGTCGAGGATCACGTCGGAGGAAAAGGAGGCGGAGGAACGGATCTCAAGACCCGCGTTGTTGTTTTTCGCGTAGTCGAAGATCCCGTATCGGCCGGTGATCGTCACGGTCCCGCCGTAAGCGGGGAAAACGAAATCTTCCGCCGCGGGAACGGTGTTGACCACGACGACGGTCGAACGCTCCGGCGTAAGCAGCGAGAACGCCCGCCCGTAGCTGGCGACCGCCGAGGAGGCGGTGAGCCCGTCGTTTGCGTCGGAGCCGTTCTGCCCGTCGACGAAAACGGCGTCCTGCGCCGGGGTCTCCGGCTCCGGTTCGCCGAGATAGGTCTTGAACCACGTCGGAGAGTTCGCCTCGCTCAAAACGGCGCCGACCGGCGTTTCGGTCACGGTGGAGCCGCCCTCGTTTTTCGCGGTGAAGGTATAGGTGAAGCGGAGGGTACGGCCGAGATCGTTGAGCAGCTCGCGGGGGAAGGAGACCTCCCAGAGCACGCCGCCGTCTTCGTCGGAGGGATTGTCGAAGGTGCCGTCCGTGAAGACCGCGCACGCGCCGGTAAAGGAGACCGGGGTTCCGTCCTTATATAGCGCTACCGTACCGGCCGGGTCAAGGGCGAGCGTGTAGGTCCCGCCGCCCGCCGCGGGAAGGTACAGGGTCACGGTGTCGGACAAGCGGAGAGCGCGGTCGCTGCGCTCTATGAGGAAGTAGGCGTTTTCCGCGTCGTAGGCGGTCCGGACGGTAACCTGCGCCTGGGTCTTTGCGCCGAGGAAGACGGCGTCCGTATTGGAGAGCCAGTCGGCGATATACCCGTCGATCACGGGAGACGCCTCGTTTGCAAAGAGCGCGTGATTGAGGCGGAGGGTGACCGTGCGGATCGAGGAGGTATTACCCGAAACGCTCGGGAACGCGGCGACGGCGCTGTGCGTCCCGTCGACGAAAAGCGAGCCCCAGTAGCCGTTTGTCCCGAAGACCGTCGACTCGCCGCCGAAGGCGCGCGCGCCGGCGTCGCCGGTGCGGACGATCATCGTATTGCTGCGGTTGTAGGAGAGGAGCGTCTCCCCGGAGGGGAAGGCGGCGAGATACGGACCCGCGCCGGTGACAAAGTTGTCGAGACGTTCGGCGGGGCCGGTCTCGTCGTACCCGAGACCCGTCGCCCAGTTATCGTCCGAATAGCCGAGGGAGATCTTGAAGGTGCTGTTATCGGCCTGTTTGCTCTCCGCCGCGACGGCGAGCGTGCCGTCGGCGAGGAGGCAGGCGACCGGCATCTGATCGGTGAAATGGCGAACTCCGTAAAGCGTGGTGACATACTGCTGCATCACACGCTCGGCGGCGTAGGGCGGCTCGGTCACGTAGGGCGTCCAGCTCTCCCCGGCGTCATAGGAGCGGATCAGGCCGACGCCGCTGGAGCGGCGCTCGCTGCGGTAGGTATCGTAATACCACTTCGGCGCGATATGGGTAAAGTAGATCTGCACTTCCCCGTCCGGCAGCTCGATCAGGTGCGGCTCCCAGCAGTTGCCGGTATAGATGAGCCGCGCCTTGCTCCAGGTCTTTCCGTTGTCGGTCGAGCGGCTGAGGACCAGCCCGCCGCCGGCGACGTTTTGCGTATAATCGTGATTGATCCGCAGGGCGGTAACGGCGAGGATATCGCCGTTTGAGAGGACGAGGGCGTCCCCGCTCGAGAAGCGGACGGAATCCGCCGTTCCGTCCGGCAGCGTCGTGTCGTACGAACGGAAGATGATCGTCTTACCGGAGAAGGACTGCGGCGTATCGCCCGTGGCGCAGTACATATTGCCGCTGACCTGCCCGTTCTGATAGAAAAGGATGTACCTGCCGTCCTTCATCTGTTTGACGCGCGGATAGTAGCAGGCGGTCACGCCGAGACCGGCGGAGCCGGTATCCAGCTCGGCGTAGGTGCGATAGTCGTACTCGACCGTCGCCTGCCCCGCCGCTTCCCCGGCGTGGCTGCCCGGAACGGAGACGGTGTTGAGCTCCTCCGCGGGCGTGATCCGCCGGCAGCGGTTTACGACAGACTCCGCGATCGCGGCGGATTCGGCGCTCACCCCCGGTTTTTCATGGAGCGAGGCCGCCAGATCGTAGAGAGAGGCGGAGACCGTCCCGCCGGCGAGGGTCACAAGGTTCCCTTCCCCGTCGCAGAGGACTGCGTACGGACAGAAAGCGAAGCCCTTGCGCGCATACAGCGCAATCGTCTCCTCGTCGGCAAAACGGACGGCGGCGGCAAAGGTGACCAGATCGCTCTCCTCCGGGTCGTAGAAATAATCGAGCACGACGGCGGAGCCGGTCTGCGCGCTGCAGAGGTAGTTGAGCGTTTTGAACTGCCGTGTCGAAAGCTGTAGGTTGGCGTCATGACCGGTATCCGCCGTTTCGTCGCCGTACTGTCCGCCGCCCGGGAAATAGCGGAAGGGGATGGGGTTTTCCGCATTTTTGACGAGGACGCCGAACTCGACGGTCCGGTAATCCATATAGTCCTCCGCAAAGGACCCGAGGAGGCGGAAGACCGCGCGCAGCGCGGCGCCGTTTTCGTTATCGCGAATCTGGAAGCCCTGCAGATCCAGGATGTTTTCCTCCGTCCCGGTCCGCGCCAGCATCAGCCAGGAGGCGGAGGCGGCGCGGGACGCCGCGTCGGTCACAAAGCAGAGCTTCCCTTCCGCCGCCGCGCCGGAGAAGTCGAGCCGGTCAAGCCAGTCCTCCGCCGCCCGCACGCAGAAATCCACGCCGTCCGTGCCCGCGGTATCAAGGCGGGAGAAGGGCGCGCCGTCCGGCACATTGATCTCCACCGTTCCGCTTAGCAAGGCGGGATAGGCGGGATTCTGGCGGACGACGACGTCCCCGAGGACCCGGCCGCCGAGGAAGTTGACCTCGACCGAGGCCTTCGCGGAGGAAACCCTCTGCGAGGTATAGCCGAGAACGAACAGATCGCCGCGGATCGTCCCGCCGGAGAAATCATATACGATCTTCGCCCCGTCCCAGTTGTTGTGGCCGAGCAGGGAGGCGCCGGAAGCGGTGTGCGCGGCGGAGGCGGAGGGGACGGGAGCCAGCACGTCGCCGTAGGCGTGGCGGATCGTCATCCGGCCGGAATAGGTCTCGTCGGTGCCGTTGCGTCCGCCCGCGCGGATCCAGTTATAGGAGCAGTCGCCCTCAAGGACGACGGTCTGGTCGCGGGTGATCACGGCGGCGGAGGTCTCGCTCGTGTTCATCCCGAGGAGGAGGATCCCGTTTTTCGACGCGGTCTCCGCGTCGGCGGGGTCCGCCGTCACGGAGAAGACGGAGGAGGCGATCCGGAAATTATGGTACGCCAGAATGAAGGCGGGATTGCTGCCCGACCAGACGAGATCGAGGTTTTCCAGCGTATAGTCGCCGTTGAAACGGAGACCGTAATACCCGTTGGCCGCCGCGGTGATCGAGGTCGCCGCGATGAAACGCGCGTCGTTTGCGGCGTTGCCGCCCGCGCGGTAGTCGGCGCCGTTATAATAAGAAGTGACCGTGACCGGGTAGACGGAATTGGCGGCAAGCGAGGCGTTTGTGACGGTGAGAGGCCCGCAGACGACGATGACGCCGCCGCCCGTGAGCTGCCGCGCCGCCGCGGGAAGGGTGGCGAGGGGAGAGGCGGGGGTAAGCCCGTCGTTTGCGTCGTCCCCCGCGTCGCAGACGTAACGGACGGCGTAGCTCTCCGGCGTGCCCCGGCTGAGCGGCTCGGCGTATCCGCCGGCGAAATCGCGCAGGGCCGGGCCGTTTTCGGTCATCGTCCAGACGGCCTCAAAGTCAAAGTGGTGGTACTCGGCCGGATCGGCGGTCACGGGGAGGACGACCGCGTCGGAAGAAGACGCGCCGGCGCCCTCGGCAAGATAAAAATCGGCAAAGGAAACGGTCGCGCCGCTCTGCGCGCCGCCGGAGAGCGCGCTCCCCGCGGCGGACAGGGTGAGCGCGGCGTAGTTGCGGCAGAGGGAAACGGAGTTGGTCTGCGACGAGCCGTTGTAGGCGGCGTAGCCGATCAGACCGCCGACGTCGGCGCTGGCCGCGCCGGTGACGGAGCCGCGCGCTTCACAGTCGCGCACCTCCACGCCGCGGGCCTTGCCGACGATCGCGCCGGTCCCGGAGAGAGCCGCGGTGCGCGTGGAGGAAACGGCGCCCGTATTCGCGCAGCGGGCGACCGAAAGCTGCGCCGAGTCGCTGACAGCGCCCCCGGCGATCCCCGCGACGTTGAGCACGCCGGAAACGGTCCCCGCGTTGACCGAGCCGAGAAGCGAGGTCATACCGGCGCAGGACGATCCGTTCTGCAAGAGACCGACGATCCCGCCGCAGAAGCCGTCGGTTGTCGCAACCGCCGTGACGGTCCCTTCGTTTTGACAGCGGGTGACCGTGAGATCGGCGCCCGCGTTCGGCGACGGATTGTAAACGGCGCCGATGACGCCGCCGAGACGGCTCCCGCCGGAGACGGTCCCCGTGTTGCGGCAATCGGAGACGGTCGCGGAGACCTTGGTGCCGGAGCCGAAGTCGATCAGTCCGATCACGCCGCCCGAGCGGCTGATCGTGGAAGCTTCCCCGGTGAAGATCCCGTCAAAAACGCATCCTGACACCTGCTTGTGCCGGGTCGCCGCCCCGTCGACCGTGAAATAGCCGACCACGCCCCCCGCGTGAGAGAGCTTTGTCACGCCGGACTCCTGGCTGGAGAGGAACCGGAGCGTCAGAGAAGAGCGGAGCCCGATCAGATCGGAATCGAGCGAACGGCCGACCATCCCGGCGTACCGCTGCGCGATCCGCAGCTCGCCTTCCGCGCCGAGATCCCGGACCGTTGCGTTTTTGACGTAGCCGAACAGCCCGAGACCGGTGCCGGACAAGGTCGTTTCGTTCGATTCGAGATCCAGCCCGGAGACCGTATGCCCTCGCCCGTCGAAGGTCCCGGTAAAGGGCTTTGAGGCGGACGTACCGATCGGCGATTGGGAAAGAGAGGACGCCGCCTGCGAAAGGTCGATATCGCAGTCGAGAACGCAGTCGATCCCCCACGCGCCCGGATCGTTCATCAGACGGAACAGCTGATCGGGGATGGAAATATGGAAGGCGTCCCATCCCTCCGCCGCGGCGAGGGGATCGGGCGTGTCCGCTCCGGCGACCGGCGCGCGGCAGATCTGCACGCCGTCGGAAACGGCTTTGACCGTTTCGCCGTTTTGCACGTTATGACCGACCGATCCGCAGAAATACAGATAGCCGTTCGCGCAGTAAACGGAGTTCCAGGCGCAGTAGTAGGTATCGTCGGCCGTGCCGGGCTGATCGTACTCGCCGTAATCGAGGGGAAGGGCGACTTCGGTGGAAAAAGAGGAGGAAAGCCGGTAGCAGGCCGTCGAGCCGCTCGTCGTCGCGGAAGCGAGCGAGGCGGAGCTTGCAAACGTTACGGGGCCGGAGGAGAGGACGACGTGCGGCGTGCCGTTGTAGGCGACCTCGCCGTTGAGCAGCGTGCGCCCGATAGCGGAGAGCGGCTCCTGAAAGGAAACGGCGAGCCGGCCGTCCGGCAGGACGGCGACGCCGGGAACGGCGCAGTTGTAGCCCTTGGTGTTCGAGCGGGCGACGACGGTGCGGTTGGTCCAGTTCGTGAGTCCGTCCTGCGAAAACCAGAGCTCGATCTCCAGGTTGCTGCCCCCGTCGATCCAGCCCTCGATCGCCAGCACGTAGCCGCTGCCGTCGTAGAGACGGGCGACGATCGGCATCCCGTCGCGGCTCGCGTGCTCGATGCCGTCAAGGCAGATCCGGGGCGTTTTGTTCCAGGTCTTTGTGGGTATATCGTAGGTCATCACGGAGATATCCTGATACCAGGAAGAAGAGCCGCGCTCGGTGCGGGGGGTGAGATCGTCGGCGTAGTACATCGCGACGGTGTTTTCGTCAAGCTGAAGGAGGAACGGCTCCCAGAAGCCGTGCTTGACCGTCACCGTCCGTTCGATCAGGATCTCCTCATTGTCATAGGAAAAAAAGTTGTCCTCCGCGGAGCGGGTCATCACGCGGATCGAGGTATAGAACTCGTCCCCCTCCTGATAGTCCGCCGGCGTGTGGGTATGCGTGCGGTACGCCATCATCATCGAGCCGTCCGAAAGCTCGATCGCCTGGGTATTGGCGCGGTCCATCCCGTTGTGAGTCATCGTCCCGGTCGTAATGGACGACGCGGCGTTGAGATGGAGATCGGACGTTCTTTGTGTATAAGTCTCGCCCGAATCAAAGGAGATATATTCATTGTGCCCGGCGTAGACCATCAAAGCGCCCGTGGAAAGGCGCGTCATCCGGGGATAGCTGCCCGCGGGGAGCGCCACCGGCGTTTCCATCACGGGAACGGCGGAGGCCGCCCCGCTCCCGAACACGATCGCGGAAAGAGCGCCCGCCGACAAGAGAAGCGCCAAAACCAGCGACAGCAAAACCAACTTCCGTTTTTTCATGATTTTCTCCTTATATATCCCTGCTCAAAATGGGTACATTTTTATTATAACGCATCCCCGGGCAAAAAAGAAAGACGTTTTTTCTTTTTTTTGTTTTTTTCGACCCTTGGACCCCCCGAACGGATCCGAGATCCCTCCCCCGGCGCGGAAGAGGGGAAAGTGAAGAGTGAAAAAGGAAAAATCCCACGCGGGAGCGCGGGATTTTTTGTGGGCGAACCTGGGCGCGAACTGACGATCCCCCGGAGCGGCATTCACTCCGCGCCCTTCGAATCCCCTCTTTTGATCCAAGCAAAAAAACAAGGGGCACCCGACGGGCGACCCTTGTTTTTTTGGTGGTTCGTTTGATAAGCTATCCGAACACCCGGGCTCCGTCAGCTGATCGGCGTCGGAGAGGGCGTCGATATAGGAAACGCTCTCGAATCCGCGCACGTTATAGTAGATCAAGATCTTGTCGTCCCATATATAAACCGAATTGACGAGCGTATGGATCAGCCGGCGCCGGAAATCCTCGTCGAGAAGATCTCCGTTCCGGAAGGTGTTCAGATACGCTTCGACTTCCTCTTGATTGAGGGAGAGATCGGAGCGGAGCTTCAAATCGGTGATTTCCTTTTCGAGATCCGCTTTCCTGGCTTCCAGGACAGCAGCTTTTTCGTTTATCGCTTTGATAATGCCGGGAGAATCCGTGAGGAGCAGCTTCTCGGCGAGCGTGGAGAAATCCTTCTCGACGGCGGCGAGCTCTTTTTCGAGACGGCGCAGCTCTCCGGAACCGTTCTCCTGCTCTTCCAGGGCGACGACTTTCTCGGCGATCTCGGAGATCCGTTCGTCGGTGAGAACGTACTTCACCGTCTGCTCGCAGACGTACCATTCGAGAAAATCCTTCTTCTCGCTCTTCTTCTTGCAGGAGCGCTTTTTCTTTTTGGTCGCGCAGGTGTAATAAAAGAACGTTTTGCCGGTTTTGCTCGTTCCCTCGTCGCCTACCATAGCAGCGCCGCAGACGCCGCAAAACAGCTTCCCGGAGAGGGCGAAGAACGCCCGCTCTTTTTTCTTGCCGTAGGAGCGCTTATTCTTCGCGAGAAGCTCCTGCACGGTTGCGAAGGTTTTCTCGTCGATTATGGAGGGACACCGGCGCTCGATCCCGGCGTAATCGTTCTCGCCGATATAGACGCGGTTCGAGAGGACACGCGTCACCGTCTCGATATTGAAGGGCGTTCCCTTGCGCGTCCGGTAGCCGCGAGCGTTCAGATCCTCGGCGATCTCGGTTTTCGTTCTTCCCTGGGCGTAGGAATCAAAGCAGAGACGGACGGCGGGAGCGGTGCGCTCGTCGATCGCGAGCCGGTGATCGACAGAGCAGAAGCCGAACGGCGGGGCGCCGGTCGTCAATCCTTTTCGGGCGGTTTCCTTCAATCCTTCGAGGACGATCTTCGACAGCTTGCGGGAATAGCTCTCCGCCATAGCCTCGTAAATGCTTTCGAGGATTATTCCCTCGTCGCCGGTTCCGACGCTCTCCTCTGTCGAGAGGACGCGGACGCCGACGCTTTCGAGCTCCTTCTTGTAGATTGCGGAATCGTACCGGTTCCGGGCGAAGCGGTCGAACCGGTAAACGATGATAAAGGCGAACTGCTGCTTTTTGGCGTCCCGGATCATTCGCTGAAATTCGGGGCGGTTGTCATTGGTTCCGGTCAGAGCGCGGTCGATATACTCGCCGACGACTTTTAATCCCTTCCGCTCGCAATACTCGCGATCTGCCCGGAGCTGAAAGTCAATACTATTCTCTTTTTGACGGTCAGATGAGAAGCGGCAATACAGAACAGCGTTCAGAGCGCACGCTTCGGGAACCGGACGGATCTTTGCGAAGCTCATTCTTCCTCCTTGTGGTCGATAAAATAAGAGATTACGATTGCTTTTTGTAAATAATCACGTGAAGGTTGACGCCGAGGTTCTTATTCTCCTCTCCGCCGTGAATATCGGAGATCGCGCAGCTCATCGGATTTGTCGGGTATTTGTATTTCAGATCGTGAGCGAGATCTGCGTTGAGAAAGCCGATCTGCTTCCCGGCTTTCGAGAAAACGCCGATCGCGTCCGGATATTCTTTCGTCGGGACGGGCTTCAATACGATATCCTCTCCGGAGCGGCAGGTCTTGATCGCCTCCTGCCGGCTGCTTCCGTCGGCGTTGTTGAAACTGACACCGACGACTTTCGTATGAAAATCGCGCTCGATCTGCGCCGTCGCGAGATCAAATCTCGGAGCGGCGCTTTTATTTTTGCTCTTCTTGCAGAGATAGACGATCAGATAGACGATTCCGACGGGGTAAAAGATAATCAAGAGGATTATCTGCCAGGCTTTGAGCTTCTTCATTTTCTTTTCTCCTTCATAGATAGATAGTAAATACAAACACAATTCCCGGGAGCGGGAATAGGATCGTCAGCTTTTGACGGAACTTTTTTCGACCGCTGCGGCGACGGTTGAGGCGATATCCTCTCCTATGGAGGGAGCCTCCGAAGAAATCCCGAGGAGCTTATCGACGGCTTCCTGCATTGAGGGGTTGCTACGGTACGCGAGGATCACTTCGCGCTCGTGGGAGGAATATTCTTCCGTGGTTGTATTTCCGTAAATGCCGTAAATATCAGAAAGAGAAACGCCGAGCGCGTCGCAGACTTTGACGAGAATTTCGATATCGATCGAATTCTGTCCGCTCTCCCAATTCGACACAGCGGAGTTATTGACGCCGATCTTCTCGGAGAGCTCTTTCTGCGTTAGACCGCTCTTTTTCCGGTAAAAGCGAATATTTTTAGCTATCTCTTCTCTGATTGTTCCCATATAATTTTCCTCTCTTTCAAGTGCTCGCTTCCTATTATATATGAGAACGGCTAAAAAATCAAGATATAATTTCAGATTTACTGAATAATTTTCAAGAAAACACTTGACAAATCAGCGACGCTGAATTATAATAAAGAAAAATACAGCAACGCTGAATTGTTGGAGGTCAAATTATGGGTGCAAAGATTAAGATTTACATTCAAGAAGAGGGGCTGAAATTCAAAGCGATAGCTGACAGGGTGGGGATTCCGCTCAATATCTTTTCAGCTATGCTGAACGGAAAACGGAAAATCACAGCCGACGAATACGTGGCTATATGCCGCGCCTTGAACGTGCCTCTCGAAAAATTCGTCGCTTAATTCGTCAATCTGCCGACGTCGGCGGCATAATACCGGCGAATAGATAAACGGAGGGATTCTATTATGAAACTTCAAGAAATCATCGCACAGCAACAGAAGGGACACGAAGGAAAGCCGCGGTTTATGATCGGCGAGCAGCTGAAAGAGATCGCGGCGCGGGAGCCGAAGAGCGCGGAGCTGATCGAGCAGGATTTGCAGGTCAAGGAAATGTCGCTCGAAGCGGCGGAGAGGGCGTTCCAGGCATACGCGGATCAGCACAAAGGAAACGCGAAAACGTTCTGCATTACGCCGATCGTCGCCGAAGGGATCCTGCGGAAATTCTACGGGCTGCCGGAAGCCGGACAAGCTCCCGAGGAGCCGAAGCTGCAAGAGGGCTATATCGATCTGTCGTCTTATC
>CAMKAU010000002.1 GCA_946410595.1 uncultured Clostridia bacterium | reverse complement strand
TCATGGCGTCGCGCACGATTGAAAATGAGCGTGACCGCCGCATGACGATCATGACAACAACCTTCATCCCCTGCGGAGCCAAGCTGCCGTTTATCGGCATGGTCGCCGGCGCCCTGTTCGGCGGTTCCGCGTGGGTCGCGGTCTCGGCGTACTTTATCGGGATGGCGGCGATCATCGTTTCCGGGATCATGCTCAAGAAAACAAAGCGGTTTACCGGCGAGCCCGCTCCCTTCGTGATGGAGCTCCCCGCCTACCATCTGCCCACGCCCGGCAACGTTCTCCGCTCTACCTGGGAGCGCGGCTGGTCGTTCATTAAAAAAGCCGGCACGATCATTCTCCTCTCCACCGTCGTCGTCTGGTTCACCTCCTTCTTCGGATGGGTCGACGGGGCGTTCCGTATGCTCGCCGAGGAAGAAATGGAGAACTCGATCCTCGCGTATATCGGCAAGGGCGTTGCCTGGCTCTTCGCTCCGCTCGGCTGGGGCAGCTGGAAAGCCGCCGTGGCTTCCGTTACCGGTCTTGTCGCCAAGGAGAACATCGTCGGCACGATGGGGATCCTCTACGGCGACTGGACGGGAATCCGGGCGGCGTTCGACGTGCCGCAGATCGCGGGCTTTTCCTTCCTCGTGTTCAACCTGCTTTGCGCCCCCTGCTTTGCGGCGATCGGCGCGATCAGGCGCGAGATGAACAACGCGGGCTGGACGTGGTTTGCGATCGGGTATGAGTGCGGCTTTGCGTATGCGGTCGCCCTGATGATCAACCAGTTCGGCAACCTCCTCACCGGCAACCTCGCAAGCGGCGCGGGAACGGTCGTGAACGTCGTCAGTCTTATCGCGGCGTTCGCGCTGCTCGGACTGACGGTCTATGTGCTATTCTTCAAAAAGTATCGGGAAGCGACCAAGCTCACGCAAAAAGTAAAAGTCTGAGTAGAAAGGAAGGAGTGTATCGGTATGTTCGCCTGGATCGCGGAAAACGCGGTAACGGTCGTCGCATCAGCGGTGATTCTGGCTTTGCTCGCGGCCGCCGTGTTCTCTCTCGTAAAGGATAAAAAGAATCAAAAAGGCGGCTGCACGGGCAACTGCGCGACGTGCGGAATGGGATGCTCCTCTCAGAAAAAGGAAAAGTAACCTCGGATAAACGCCCCCGGGGCAAGCGTTTTGCCAAACGCTTGCCCCGGGGGTTCTCTGCCGTTTTCTTTCTCCTCGCTTTTTAATGAAATCGCGGCTTTGCCGCGGTGAAATCCTCGGACATTGTCCTCGGATGAAATCGTTCGCTTTGCTCACGGTGAAATCAAATCCGCCCTTAAAACCCGGCGGAGCCGGATTTCATCGCGCAGCGATTTCATCCGCGCCTGCGCGGATTTATCCCGTCCGTGAGGACGGATTTCGTTGAAAAAGCCTCGCGCAAGCGAGGCTTTTTCTGGTCGGAGTGGGGAGATTCGAACTCCCGGCCTGATGCTCCCAAAGCACCCGCGCTGCCAACTGCGCTACACCCCGGAGGGGAAAACGCCGTCCGCGCCGCCGGAGGCGGCGCCGGCGTTCCGTACGGCGGACGGCGTCAGGATCGGCGGCCGAGGTCGGCGGAAAACAGGCGTTTCTTTTCCGATTTGAAGTATTGATAAAGATAACAGGGGATCATTCCGTTATAGAGCTTGCGGACCTTGTCCGCGCGGCGGCCGTACAGCCGTTCGAAATGCTCGTTTGAGGTGAGGAGGTAGACCTGCCACGGGTCGAGCGCGGTGAACGCCCGTCCGATCTCCCGGTAGAGGGTCTCCGTCTCCTCCGGGGTCATCAGACGCTCGCCGTACGGGGGATTGGTCACGATCGTGCCGCGCGCGCCGGGCGCGGGGGACTGGATTCGGCGGGCGTCCATCACAAAGCTCGTTATGTAGTCGCCGACTCCCGCCCGCGCGGCGTTCGCCTCGGTCAGGGTGACGGCGTTCGGGTCGATATCGGTGGCGGCGGCGCGAAAATCCGTCCGTCTGACGAGAGAGGCGGCTTCCTCGCGCGCCTGTTTCCAGAGCGAGGCGTCCAGATTGGAGAAGGACTCGGAGATAAAATGCCGTCCGGCGCCGGGCGCCCGGCAGGACATGATCATCGCCGCTTCCACGGCGATCGTGCCGCTCCCGCAGAAGGGATCCCAAAGGAGGACGTTTTCCCGCGGGCGGCTCGTGTAGACGATGGCGGCGGCCAGCGTTTCCCGGAGCGGAGCGGCGACCGATTCGGGCCGGTAGCCCCGCTTATGGAGCGCCGTTCCCGAGGTGTCGATCAGAAAGGAGCAGCGGTCGCGGAAGAGGAAAAACTCGATCTGGTATTTCGTTCCCGTTTCGGGGAACCAGGAGATCCCGTATTCGTTTTCCAGCCGCTTCGCCACCGCTTTTTTGATGATGCGCTGGCAGTCCGGCAGGGAAAAGAGAGCGCTCTTGACGGAGTGGCCCTTGACGGGGAAGGCGTCCTCTCTGCCGATCCAGTCCTCCCACGGGAGGGCTTTGGCGGCGTCGTAGAGCTCGGTAAAGCTATGCGCCGGTCCCTCGCCCAGCTTGATAAAGATCCGCTCCGCGCAGCGCAGCCAGAGGTTGGCGCGCGGGATCGCGGAGAGATCCCCCTCGAAGGTCACGCGCCCGTCCATCGTTTCCAGCCGCTTGCAGCCGAGGGCGTCGATCTCCTCGCCGAGATATTTTTCCAGTCCGAACAGGCAGGTGGCAACCAGCGTCACGGTCGTCATGGCAAAACGTCCTTCAAATCGTTATTCGATATCCTCTTTTACCGTCTCGGGCGGTGTGAGGAGCGCGGTGGGATTTTTGAAGTAGCGGCGCATCGTGCGCAGGGCGGAGGCGTAATTGAACCCGTCGCAGATCCGCTCGTCGGTCACGACGGTAAAGTCGATCATCGGGCGGATCTTTACGCTGCCGTCGTCGTCCAGATAGATCTCCTTGCGCTTCGCGCCGAAGGAGAGGAAGACCGGCAGATTGCCGAAGTTGTAGATGTGGTGATAGATCGGCGGGATCGCAAGCGACCCCATACTCGTGATAATAAAGGAGCCGTGGAACGGGCTGAGCTTGAGCAGGGCCTGCGGCATCCAGCCGTGGTAGTCGAGCCAGTTTAAGAACCGGATGAAGCCGCGCAGGATCGGGCGCGGGATGACGCGCAGGACCTTGGTCAGCTTGTCAAAGGAGGTATCGGAGTCCTCGCCCTTGCTCTCTTCCAGCGTTTTGTTGAACTTTTCGTAGACCTCGGTCAGGGTGTCCCACGGGGTGTAGTTGATCTTGATGACCGTATCGGGGGAGTTGAGGGACATTTCCTTTTTGACGGTCATGACAACCTCGATCCCGTGGCGCGCGTAGACGCGCTGCCCGCTGACAAAGCGGTTGATCGCCGGATTGGAGGCGACGGTGCGCACGTAGGCGGCCAAAAAGACGTGCAGCATCCCGATATTCTTATAGCCCTTTTCCTTCAGCTCGCGGAGCAGTTCTTCTGCCGCGGAAACGTCGACCGCGTCGCGGAACATATTCAGGGCGTCGTTGCGCTGCGGCATGATGAACGCCATCAGCTGATTGACCGGAGAGAGGGAACGGATCCAGCGGCCTTCCTTGCGGTCGCCGCGTTTGCGCTTGTAAGGTTTTGCCCCGGCGGGAGCGTTTTTCGTTGTCTCTTCGTTTGGCATAGTGTGGCTTCCTCTTGATTTTCAGCGTGGTTTATACTATACTTTAGTATAATACCATACCGCGTCTGAAAATACAAGGGATTTTTGCGAGATCGCCGATAAAACCGCCATGGATCTGAGAAAAGCCGAAAAGCGAATCGACCGCGAGCTGCCCGCCGGAGGAAGGGAGATCGTCTCCCGTCTGGAGCGAGCGGGTTTTTGCGCCTTTTTTGTCGGCGGGTGCGTGCGGGACGCGCTGCTCGGTCTTTCCCCCGCCGACTGGGACATTGCCTCGGCCGCCCGGCCGGAGGAGGTGCGCTCGCTTTTCCCCGATCTGCCGGTCCTCTCCACCGGGCTGCGGCACGGCACGCTCACTCTCCTCTCCGACCGCCCCTACGAGATCACGACCTTCCGCACCGAGGGCGCGTACAGCGACGGGCGGCGGCCAGACCGGGTCGCGTTTTCCCGGTCGCCGGAGGAGGATCTCTCCCGCCGGGATTTTACCGTCAACGCGATCGCCTGGTCGCCGGAGCGGGGGATCGTCGATCTCTTCGGCGGCTTCGCCGATCTGGAGGGGCGCGTTTTGCGATGCGTCGGCGACCCGGAAAAACGCTTTTCCGAGGATCATCTCCGCATCCTGCGGGGGCTTCGTTTTTACGCGGTCTACCGGCTCGCGCCGGAGGCGGCGACCGCCGCCGCGATGCACGCGCTGGCCGGCGGGCTTGACCGCCTTTCCGCGGAGCGGAAGGCAAAGGAGTTTTCCCTCGCCGTCGCGGGCCGCTTTGCGGGCGAAGCGTTCGCCGCTTTCCCCGATCTTCTGCTCGCCCTCTTTCCCTCGCTTGCCGGCCGTCTGCCCGATCTCTCCCTTCTCTCGCGTCTTTCTCCCTCGCCGGAGGAGCGGACGGCGTTTCTCTTCTTTTTTGCCGGGGAGGAGGAGCTTTTCTCTTCTCTCGCCGCGCTGCGGTTTTCCCGCCGTTTTTCAGAGCGCGCCCGTCTGCTTTGCCGCGCGGCGCGTACCGCGCCGCCGACCGACCGGGTCGGGATGCGGCGCTTTCTCGCCGCCCTTTCCCCCGGGGACGCGGAGGCCGCCTTCCGGATCCGGCTTGCCGCCCTCCCCGGGGAGAGGGAAACGGACCGCGCCCTCGCCCTCCTTGCCCGTCTGCGGGCGGAAAACGACCTTCCGCCGCGCCGGGAGGAGCTTGCCCTCGACGGAACCGCGCTCCTTTCCCGCGGGCTTGCGCGGGAGGGGCCGGAGGTGGGACGCGCCCTCGATCTTCTTTACCGCGCGGTCGTGGACGGGGAAGCGGAAAACCGGAAAGACGCTCTCCTCGCGTATTTCGAGAGGAGGCGGGAGCCGTGACCGAGCATCCGATCCCGCCCGTGTACGACGCAAACGCCCGGATTCTGATCCTCGGCAGTTTTCCCTCCGTTCTTTCCCGGGAGGTCGGGTTTTTCTACGGCAACCCCCGCAACCGCTTCTGGGAGGTGCTCGCCCGGGTGAAAAACGCGCCCTGCCCGCAAACGACGGAGGAGAAAAAGGCCTTTCTGCTCGCAAACCGCATCGCCCTGTGGGATGCGGCGGCCGCCTGCGAGATCCGCGGCTCCGCCGACAGCGAAATGAAATGGATCCGCCCGACCGATCTTACCCCCATCCTGCGTACGGCGCGGATCGGGCGCATCTGTCTCAACGGCGGCAAAGCCGCCGCGATCTACGAAAAGTATATCCGAAAACCCGGTATGCCGGAGGCGGTCCGCCTTCCCTCGACCAGCCCCGCCAACGCCGCCTGGTCGCTTGACGCGCTGACGGAGCGCTGGCGCGAAGCGCTCCTGCCGCCGGATCCCGAAAAGGAACTATGATGAAAACAGAACGAACGTTTCCTTCCTGCGCCGTCACCCAAAAGGCGGAGCGCTCCCTGCGCGGCGGCCACCCGTGGGTCTACGCGGAGGAGATCCTTTCCGTGTCCGCCCCGCCGGAAAACGGCTCGCTTGTCGACGTTTTTTCGGGAAAAGGCGCCTACCTCGGGACGGGACTGTGGAGCGAAAAGAGCAAGATCCGCGTCCGTGTCCTGTCCGCAAATCCGAACGAAACGTTCGGCGAGGCGTTTTTCGCCCGCCGCGTTTCCTACGCGGTCCGCTACCGCCGGGAGGTGATGGGGGAGGATTTTTCCGCCTGCCGTCTGATCTTCGGCGAGGCGGACGGCCTCCCCGGCGTAACGGTGGACCGGTATGAAAACCTGCTCGTCTCGCAGATCCTCTCCTACGGGATGGAAGCGCGGCGGGAGATCCTTTACCGGGCGCTTGTCGCCGAGCTTGCCGCCTGCGGCGTTGCCGTTTCGGGGATCTACGAGCGCTCGGAGGGCGCTTTGCGCGAGCTGGAGGGGCTGGAGCGGTACAAGGGCTGGTACGCCGGCCTTCCGCATCCCGAGAGCGCGGTTACGACCATCTGCGAGAACGGGATCTTCTACGACGTGGATGTGGAAAACGGCCAGAAGACCGGCTTTTTCCTCGATCAGAAGTATAACCGCCTCGCCGCCGCCCGCCTTGCCCGCGGCAAGCGGGTGCTCGACTGCTTTACCCACACCGGCTCCTTTGCGCTCAACGCGGCGAAGGGCGGGGCGGAGCGCGTTACGGCGGTGGACGTGTCCGCCGAGGCGCTGGAGCTGGCGCAAAAAAACGCCGAAAAAAACGGTCTCGCCGACCGGATGGACTTTCTTTGCGCCGACGTGTTCGATCTGCTCCCCCGGCTCGAGAAGGAACACGCGCGCTACGACTATATCATCCTCGACCCGCCCGCCTTTACCAAGAGCCGCCGCACGGCGCGGGACGCGGAGCGCGGGTATAAGGAGATCAACTACCGCGCGATGAAGCTCCTGCCGCGGGGCGGCTATCTCGCCACCTGCTCCTGCTCGCATTTTATGGAAAGCGAACGGTTCCTCCCTATGCTCCGCGCCGCCGCGCGGGACGCGGGCGTTTCGCTCCGGCTGGTCGAGCAGCGCCGCCAGTCGCCCGACCACCCGGAGCTGCTCGGCGTGCCGGAGACCGATTATCTGAAGTTTTTCCTTTTGCAGATCGTATAAAGAAAAAACCGGCTTCCCGCCGCGGCGGGAAGCCGGTTTTCGTTTTACTCGAGCGTGATCTCGTCGAGATCGAGGAAGCGCCGGGCGTCCTCGACCGAGGCGAGCGGGAAATACTTTTCCTTCCCGCAGCTCTTGCAGTAGACGCGGACGGAGTTTCCGTCCGGCGCGCAGTCGGCGTCGTAGTCGCCGCGCGTTCCGCAGGAGCAGCGGAGCTTGCCGTCGTTTTTCAGTTCGGTGAGGAGAAAGAGGATTACGTTGTAGATATCCGCGTCCTCGATGCGGCGCAGGGACTTTTCCTGTTCCGCGTCCGGCGCGGGGGAGCCGTCCTCCCGTTCCTCCCGCAGCATATCCCGCAGCGCGTCCTCCTGCTCCCGGAGCGCTTCGGACACCTTTTCCTTTTTTCCGAAAAAGCAGACGTCAAGCCCGGACATCGAGCAGGAAAGAGGAAACAGCTCGCGGGAGAAAAAGAGCTCGGAGCCGACGACGTAGGAATGGTGCTTGCTCCCGCAGGCAAAGCAGGGAAGGTCCAGCCGCACCCGGTTGTCGGTTTTGGAGAGGGTAACGGTC
Source organism: uncultured Clostridia bacterium (assembly GCA_946410595.1). Taxonomy (GTDB): domain Bacteria; phylum Bacillota; class Clostridia; order Oscillospirales; family CAG-272; genus RUG12395. The sequence goes on along the minus strand of CAMKAU010000002.1, from coordinate 57,964 downwards.
ATGGAGCTGCCGCCGCAGGGGCATTTCAGCCGCAAACGGTCCGCCGTCAGCGCAAAGACGCCGACGGGCGCGAGCACACCCTCCCCGCAGACGGGGCAGCGGTAGGCGACGGTGGTTTCCTTCGGTGAAAGGATCATGAGAGAAAACTCCTTTTTTCAGGATTGCGGCAGCCGGTTCAGATCCGCGGCGATCGCCGCCTGATGCTCCCACAGGGTAGCGGAGAAGACGGTCGTTTTGTCGCTGTTGGTGTAGAAGTAGTAGTAGGAGGTGGAAGCGGGATACAACGCCGTCATGATCGCGTCGTAGCCGGGGTTGGAGATCGCGCCGGGGGTGAGCCCCGCATGCAGATAGGTGTTGTAGGGGGATTCCGCCTTCAGCGTTTCCGGCGTTACGTTATCCGGGCGCTTGCCCTCGAGGAGCTGCACGGCGTACGCCGCCGTTGCGTCGCTCTCCAGATAGGGGAAGGCGGCGGGATTGTTGAGGCGGTTGTAGAAGACGGAGGCGACCCGCTCGTACTCGTCGAGATAGTACGCTTCGCTCTGGACGTAGGAGGCGATCGTGATGACCTGATCCACCGTCATCCCGAGCGCCTGGCAGCGCTCGTAGTACACGTCCTTGAACTTTTTGTCAAAGTTTTCCAAGAGCTTGTAGAGGCACTGGGCGGCGGAGGCGTCGGAATAGAACTCGTAGGTGTCGGGATAGAGGTACCCTTCCAGACGGTAGAAGCGGTCGGGATTCGGGTTTTCGTCCAGCGCCCGGACAAAGGCGAACTCGCTGAAATCCGCCGTGTTGATCGCCTGGACGAACTCCTCGCGGGAGGAAACGCCCTTCGATACGAAGAGATCGATGATATCGTCGCAGGTAAAGCCCTCGGGGATCGTCAGACGCACGATCGTGCGGGAGTATTTATACTTGAAGGCGTTGCGCAGCAGATCGTAGTTCATCGAGGCCTTGACGGTGTACTCGCCGGCGATGAACTTTCCGTCGTCCTTTTTCAGCTTGGCGTAAAAGCGGAAAAGGGAGGGATAGCGGATCAGCCCGTTTTCGTACAGCAGGTCGGAGACTTCCTCGATCGTGGCGTTCTCCGGCACGGTCAGAGTGACCTCCTCCTCGCTTTTCACAAAGGCAAAGAGATCGTTTGCAACGGAGATGAGATAAAAGCCGAGGAAGACCGAGATCACGAGGATAACGGCAAGGTAAACCATCGTTCTGACAAGCGGGGAGATAAACCACTTGCCGACCGCGTTTTCGCTGCGCTTGCGTTTCGGCTCCTTTTTGAGGACGCTGTTGATCCGGGAGAGCTCGCGCTTTTTTCCCCGCGTGTTGCGCCGCTGCGCCGCGAGATCGCGGGATTGCTTTTTCGAGGCGGAGCGTTCCAGGCGTTTTTCCTCCTGCGCGCGGCTCACGGAAGAGGACCGCGCGGGACGGCTGTCTTTCGGTTTTTTGTTTTGTTCGTTCATGATTATCCTCCCGGTCGGATCACGAGTTCCGGATGAAAAGAGCGAGAATGAAGATGATGATGCAGGCGGCGGACGCCGGCGAAAAGAGCGTGGAAAGGAACGCAACGGCGCCTCCCCGCGGCGCTTTTTTTTGCGCGAGGTCGTTTTGCAGCGCGTAGGCGGCGTAGGTGCGCTGGCACTCGCCCGCGATCAGGATCAGGCAGAGCAGAAGCGCGACGCCGAGGAGCGCGGCGGGCAGGAGGGGACTGTCGGTAATCGAGAGAAAAGAGGCAAACTGCCGCGCGCCGAACAGGGCGATCAGGTTATAGGCGATATGGATCGCGACCGAGGCGAGCAGCGACCGGGTCACGTAAACGCAAAGGGCGAGCAAAACGCCGCAGAAGAAGGTAAGCGGGAGCCCGGACAGACTGAAATGGAACATGGCAAACAGGAGGGAGGAGAGGAGAACGGAGGTCCCGGCGCCCGCGTCCTCTAACTCGGAGAGCAGCAGCCCCCGGAAAAAGAGCTCCTCCGCCGCGGCGGGCACCACGGCAAGACAAAGCGCGGCAAGCAGGGAGTTCTCTCCCGAGAGAGAAACGCCGAGCGCCGTTTCCGCGCTGCCGGATCCGGTCATAATCCCGGCGATCAGCGCGGCGCAGAGCATCGCGGCGGTAAAAAGAAGGAGAAAAACGGTTTTCGCGGGAGAGAAAAAGGCGATACGCAGCCGCTTTCCCTGTTCCTCTCCGCGCAGAACGCACCAGAAGACCGTGGGAATGATCAAAACGGCCGTTTCTAAAACGACGCCCCGCTCAAGGATCGCGCTCTCCTCCTTCAAAACGAGAGAGAGAAGGAGCCAGAGCAGATAGATCGCGGCGGTCAGAAAGACGGCGCCGGTCGTCTTTGCGGCTTTTTTTTCGTTGTGTCCCGCCATCGGCGTCCATCGCCTCCCGTTCTGTCAGAATAGGCCCGGAAAAGGGAAGAAAGCGCCCGCTTCCGGTCAGAAACGGAGGGGAGCGTAGCGCTCGTGCCGGGCGAGCTGCGCCGCGCGTTCCTCGCCGTAGAGCGCGGCGACGAGCTCGCAGGCAAAGGGGAAGGCGGCGCCCATGCCGGCCGCCGTGATAAAGCGTCCGTCCCGCACGACGTTTTCGTCTTCCGGGATGATCGCGCCCTCGAGATATTTCCGGAAATCCGGAAACGCGGTCGCGCGCACGCCGCGCAGCATCCCGCGCTTTCCGTAGATAAAGGGCGCGGCGCAGATCGCGGTGAGGAAGGCGCCCTCGCTTTCCGCCTTGTCGATCAGGCGGTGGGTGAGGGGGGAAGCGTCCAGATTGGTCGCGCCGGGGAGCCCGCCGGGGAGGACGAGCATATCGATCCTCTCGCCGGAGGAAAGCAGCTCCTCCGCCGTCATGGGACAGGTAACCTGCGCGCCGCAGCATTTGCCGGTCGGCGCGCGGGAGGTCAGCCCGATCGGGCGGACGTCCGCGCCGACCCGGCGGAAGAGGTCGAGCGGGGTCAGCGCCTCGATGTCTTCAAAACCTTCAGCCAAAAGGATCGCGATCATAGTTTTTCATCTCCCGAAACAAATATTCAAAAACCCGGTATCAGCCGTCGCCTTTGGCGATACCGTCGCTTACGACGAGCTCCCGGTACTGCTGCATATCGATCAGCACCTTGCGGGGCTTCGTCCCGTCGGGCGGGCCGACGTAGCCGAAGCGTTCCATATCGTCGATGATCCGCGCGGCGCGGCCGTAGCCGACCTTCAGCGCGCGCTGGAGCATCGAGGTAGCGATCTTCTGATTCTGCACGGCGATCTCCAGCGCCTCGCGGAACTTCGGATCGAGGTCGCCGCCCTCGCCGTCGAAGTCTTCGTCCTCGGCGGCGGAGCCCTTCTTGCCGTTTTGCTGGCAGTTCTGCGTTTCGCGCGCGATCCCGGCGATCGCCTCTTCGCTGTATTCGTTGCCCTCGGAGTTCTCCCGGACGAAGGTGGTCACGGCTTCGACCTCCCCGTCGGAAACGAAGGCGCCCTGGACCCGCATCGGCTTGATCAGCCCGACCGGCGCGTAGAGCATATCGCCGCGGCCGATCAGCTTTTCCGCGCCGCCGACGTCGATGATCGTTTTGGAGTCCACCTGGGAGGCGACGGTAAAGGCGATACGGGAGGGGATATTCGCTTTGATGACGCCGGTCACCACGTCGACCGACGGACGCTGGGTGCCGATGATGATGTGGATCCCCGCGGCTCTCGCCTTGGCGGCGAGGCGGTTGACGGAAACCTCCACCGTGTCCCGCGCGGCGATCATCAGGTCGGCGAGCTCGTCGATGATGATGACGATATTGGGCAGCTTTTCATACCCGGAGTCCTCGGTCACGGTCGCGTTGTAGCCGGCGATATCGCGCACGCCGACCTCCTGGATCAGACCGAAGCGTCGTTCCATTTCGTTCACCGCCCAGGAGAGGGCGCCCGCCGCCATCTGCGGCTCGGTCACGACCGGGACGAGCAGATGCGGGATGCCGTTATACATGGCAAACTCCACACGCTTGGGGTCGATCAGGATAAAGCGGAGATCCTGCGGCGTGGAGCGGTAAAGCAGACTGATGATGATGCTGTTGATACACACCGACTTGCCCATGCCGGTCGCGCCCGCGATGAGAAGGTGCGGCATCTTGGAGATATCGCAGAAGACCGGCGCGCCGCCCACGTCGGAGCCGAGGCAGGCGAACAGTTTTTTCCCTTTGTTTTCCTCGCAGGTGAACTGCTTGCTCGCGATCAGCTCGCGCAGATAGACGATCGCCTTGATCTTGTTCGGGACCTCGATGCCGACGGCGGCTTTCCCCGGGATCGGCGCCTCGATGCGCACGCCGAGGGTGGCGAGGGAGAGGGCGATATCGTCCACGCGGTTGGAGATGGAGCGCACGCTCGTCCCCATCTCGGGGGAGAGCTCGTAGCGGGTGATCGTGGGACCGCGCGTGTAGTCGGAAACTCTCGTGTGGACGTGGAAGCTGTTGAGGGTATCCACCAGCTTTTTCGCGTTCTCGTTGAGCTCGGCGGACAGATCTTCTTTTTTGGGTTTTTCCGGGGTTTTCAGCAGGGTGATCGGCGGGAAACGGTAAACCGGCTTCGGCTTCGGTTTTACCTCGGCCGGCGCCGCGCCCGAGGCGGGGAGATCCAGCTCGCCTTCCTCCGCGGCGTCGCTCTCGTCGCTCGGCATCAGAGCGTCGGCGTTCTTGCCGGCGCCGAAGATCTCTTCGAGATCGGGCAGGAGCCGGCGCTCCGGGGCGCTCGCCGCTTTTTGTTCCGGCTTGCCCGCCGGCGCGTCTTTTACGGCCGCGGGTTCTTCCGGTTCCTCCGGGACTTCCTCGCCCCTGTCTTCTTCCTTCACCCGGATCAGGGCGGGATCCGGCTCATAGTCCTCCGGACGCTCGATCCCAAGCCGGATCGGTTCCTGGGAAACGGCCGCTTTCCGGCGCGCTTCCTCCAGCGCCTCCGCGTCCGCCATCGCGCGTTTGCGTTCCTCCTCGCGGCGGCGGAACTCCTCCTCCGCGGCGGCGTACTGCTCCTCGCGCTCCTTGCGCTTTTCCTCGCGCTTTTCCGCGGCGACCTTGGCGTTGTATCTCAGATAGATCCACACGTCGTGGAGGGAAACGGTCAGAAGGAACATCAGCGAAACGGCCGCCAGAACAAATCCGACGATCAGCGTTCCGACCTTCCCGATCAGTTCGCTCAAAGCGGAGGAGAGAAGACCCCCGACTACGCCTCCGACGGAGGAGGCCAGGACCTCCGGCTTAAACGTCGGCGCCTCCGCCGAAAAGGTGTAGGCGATCAGCGCGACGGAGCAGAGGAACAGGAAGGAAAAGAGAAAACGGCTTGCGATCGCGTCCTCCCCGACGATCTTTTTCCAGCGGAGCGCAAAGATGACGAGGATGACCGGGATCAGCCACGCGCCGATGGGTCCGAACGCCCAGGACAGGATCTTGCCGATCCAGTTGCCGAGCACGCCGGAGCTTTCGCGCAGAATGAGAAAAACGACGGTCAGAACGGCGAGCAGGGCAAAGAGGTAGGGCAGAAACTTGTGCAGCGCGCAGTTCGGGTCCGGCGCCTTGCGTTCGCGCGCCGGCTCCCCGGCGGGCTTTGCCTGCGTTTTCGCGCCGCGCCCGGCGGAGTTGGTATGGGTTTTCGCCTTATCGGAGGCGGTCGTTTTTTTCTTCGCCATGAAAACAATCCTTTCAAAATGACATACAAGGTCATTATAGCACGCCGCGGGCGGGAATACAAGTTTTTTGCCGGATTTTTTTCACGCCCGCCGGCTGCCCCGCGCCGGCGCTTGACGGAGGGAAAAAAGCGTGCTATACTGAAAGGCGGAAAGGAGAGGGAATATGGCAGAGGAAACAAAGAGCAAAAGCCGGATCTTTGAGCTGGATCTCTTCCGCGGGATCGCCGTGCTTCTGATGATATTCGACCATTTCGCGTACGATCTGGCCTATCTCTTTCCCGCGCTGTTTTCCGACTATCCGCGCCCCGGGTTTACCGCGCGGCTCTGTTCGGCCGCCCGCTTCTACTGGGAGTGGGACGTCCGCCTTGCCGTCCGTTTGGCGATCGTGTTCGTTTTCCTTGCGCTCACGGGCGTCTGCTGCTCCTTTTCGGAGAGCAATCTCAAACGCGGCGCGCGGCTTTTCGCCGTTTCTCTCGGGCTCAGCGCCGCCACGTGGTGCTTCGGCCGCCTGGCGGGGGACCCGGAGATCACCGTCGTCTTCGGCGTGCTGCACTGCATCTCCGTCACCCTCATCCTCGTCGCTTTACTGGAAAAGCTCTCCCCCGGCAAGTGGTTTTATCTCGCCGCGGGGATCCTGTGTTTTGCCGTCGGGCTGATCCTGGAAAAGAATGCCGCCCCGGTCTATATCGGGGAGGAAGGAGCGTTCCGTTCCGCGCTTCTCGTGGCGCTCGGGCTCCGGTACGGCGGAGGAGACAGCTTTCCGCTTCTCTACGGCGGGGGGCAGATTTTCGTGGGCGTTTTCCTCGGCAAGCAGTTTTACGCCGCCAGGAAATCCCTGGTTTTTCACTCCTATCCCGGCGGCCCCGTCGCCTTCATCGGGCGGCACAGTCTTCCCGTTTACCTCGGGCATCAGGTCCTCCTGCCCCTCGCTGCGGGGACCGTTTTGCTCTGCTGCGGTTTTTCCCTTGCCTTGTAAAATGTAAAAAGTTTTCAAAAAAAGTGAAAAAAACCTTTACAACGGCGGGAAAGTATGCTAAAATAACCACGCTGAACCTATGCCACGGTTTACGGCGTAAGCCCGACGGGCGTTTCACCTGTCCGCAGACTGAGGTATGGGAAATATTTATGAAAGAGGTGAAAACCCATGGCTCTTCTCAAGGAAGAAAAGACGAACATCATCAAAGAGTATGCCATCCACGAGGGCGACACCGGATCTCCCGAGGTCCAGATCGCGATCCTGACCAACCGGATCAACTCCCTCAACGAGCATCTCAAAAAGAACGCGAAGGATCATCACAGCCGCCGCGGTCTTCTGAAGATGGTCGGCCATCGCCGCAGTCTGCTCAACTATCTGCAGAAAACCGATATCGAGCGGTACCGCGCGATCGTCGCCAAACTCGGCATCCGTAAGTAAACTGCATATTCGCGGAGGCGGCCCCGTGCCGCCTCCTACGAATATCATCCCGCGTACCCAACTGCGAGGGGATTAGCAATTAAATACGCTCCGGGGCCTCTTTCCGGGGCGTATCTAAGTGCTAAACCTCCGCAGAATTTATAAAAAACGGAGGAATCCCCCATGTTTGAAAACTACAAGATCTATCGCTACACCCTGGCGGGCCGGCCGCTTTCCGTGGAAGTCGGAAAGATGGCGGGACTGGCCAACGGCTCCTGCCTCGTCCGCTACGGCGACACGGCGATCCTTGCCTGCGCCACCGCAAGCGAGCGTCCGAGAGACGGGATCGACTTTCTCCCGCTGAGCGTCGACTTTGAGGAGCGGCTCTACGCGGTCGGCAAGATCCCCGGCAGCTTCTTCAAGCGCGAAGGCAAGCCCACCGAAAAGGCGATCCTCACCTCCCGCGTTATCGACCGTCCGATCCGTCCCCTCTTCCCGAAGGATCTGCGCAACGACGTTAACCTCTCTCTGACCGTGCTGGCCGTCGACCACGACTGCTCGCCCGAGATCACCGCGATGCTCGGCGCGTCTATCGCGCTTTCCATCTCCGATATTCCGTGGAACGGGCCGATCGCCGGCGTCTTTATGGGTCTGGTCGACGGGCAGATCGTCGTCAACCCGACGGCGGAGCAGCGCGAAAAGAGCGATCTGGAGCTGACCGTCGCCGGCACGTCCGCGAAGGTCGTAATGATCGAAGCGGGCGCCAACCAGGTCTCCGACGATACGATGTTCGAGGCGATCATGCAGGCGCACGGCGAGATCAAGGCGCTGCTTGAGTTCGTCGGCGCCATCATCGCCGAGCAGGGCAAACCCAAGTTCGAGTACGAACACCACAACGTCGACGAGGAGCTCTACAACAAGATCTCCGACTTCTGCATCGAGGAAGTCCGCAAGGCGCTCGACACCGACGATAAAAAGATCCGCGACGCCCGCATGAAGGTCGTGACCGATTCCGTTTACGAAAAGTTCGACGAAGAGTATCCCGACAGCCATCCGATGATGGACGAGATCCTCTACAAGATCCAGAAGTACGTGGTCCGCCGCTGGCTGCTCGACGACGGCAAGCGCGTCGACGGCCGCCGCCTCGACCAGATCCGTCCGCTCGCGGCGGAGGTCGGACTCTTCAAGCGCGTCCACGGCTCCGGGATGTTCACCCGCGGACAGACGCAGGTGCTGACGATGGCGACCCTCGGCTCGATCTCCGACACGCAGAAGCTCGACGGGATCGACGAGGAAGAAAGCAAGCGCTATATGCACCACTACAATATGCCCGGCTATTCCACCGGCGAGGCGAAGCCCTCCCGCGGACCCGGCCGGCGCGAGATCGGGCACGGCGCGCTCGCCGAGCGTTCTCTCGTTCCCGTTCTTCCTTCCGTGGAGGAGTTCCCCTACGCGATCCGCCTCGTTTCCGAGGTTATCAGCTCCAACGGCTCGACCTCCCAGGCGTCGGTCTGCGGCTCCACGCTGGCTCTGATGGACGCCGGCGTGCCGATCAGCGCGCCCGTCGCGGGCATCTCCTGCGGTCTGATCACCGAGGGCGAGCGCTGGATGACGATGATCGACATCCAGGGGCTTGAGGACTTCTACGGCGATATGGACTTCAAGGTAGCGGGAACGCACAAGGGCATCACTTCGATCCAGATGGACCTCAAGATCGACGGCCTGACCCCCGAGATCATCCGCGAGGCGCTTGCCGTGACGCACCGGGGCCGCGACTATATCATCGACGAGATCCTGCTCAAGGCGATCGCCGCGCCGCGTAAGGACGTTTCCGAATACGCGCCCAAGATGCTGACGATGAAGATCCCGGTCGACAAGATCCGCGAAGTCATCGGCACCGGCGGAAAAGTGATCCAGAAGATTTGCGCCGACACCGGCGCGAAGATCGACCTCGAGGACGACGGCTCCGTCTTCATCTCCGCGATCAACCGTGACAACGCCTACAAGGCCAAAGAGATCATCGACGCGATCTGCTTCGAGCCGGAGGTCGGCGTGACCTACGTCGGCACCGTGACCCGCATCATCCCGATCGGCGCGTTCGTGGAGATCGCGCCCGGCAAGGAAGGGCTGGTCCACATCTCCAAGCTCCAGCAGCAGCGCACCGAAAAGGTGGAGGACGTGGTTGCCGTGGGCGACCGCGTGCGGACCAAGTTCCTCGGGATCGACGAAAAGGGACGCATCAACCTTTCGATGAAGGACGCAGATAAGTAAGAGACGGCGTATGCCGGAAAAGAGCGGCGTCCGGCAGAAGCCGGATGCCGCTTTTGACCCTAAGGAGGTTTTTTATGAATCAAAATGATCTGAACGGCAGCCCCCCCGCCCGGCGCAAGCCGGTCCGGAGCGCGGCGTCCCGCGAGAGGAGCCGGACGCTCAAGCTCCTTCTTTTGATCGCGCTCGTTCTGGCGCTCTGGGCGCTGGCGATCGTGGGGATCGTCAACCTCCTCAAAAAGGACCGTACCCCGCAGCCCGTCCCCGCCGAGGTCACCACCGCCGCGGCAACGCCGGACGAGACGCTCCCGCCCGAGGATACCGCTCCTTCGACCTCCGCCCCCGACAAAAACGGTCTTCTCTTTGAGACGAAGGAGGTTTCCGCCTCCGGGATTTACCGCGGCGATCTGATCCTCGTCAACCGGGACCACGCCTATCGCTTTGAGGAGAACAGAGAGACGAAGATCATCTCGCTTTACACCTTCTGGCGCGAGTGGCCCGCGTATTCCTACAAGCTCCAGAGCTCCGAGCTTCAGCTCGCGGATTTCATCTGTACGCGGATGAGCGAGATGTTCGACGCGTTCCTCGCGGAAACGGGGGACAACAGCTACCTGATCACCAGCGGCTGGCGCAGCTACGAGGAGCAGGTCGAGACGGTCGCGGAGATGATCGCAAAGTACGGCAGCGAGGAAGAAGCGATGAAGTACACCGCGCCGCCCGGGTACAGCGAGCATCATACCGGCATGGCGTTTGACACTTATATCTTCGTGAAAGACGGGGATAAGACCGCCACCTACAAACCCGGCGCCGCCGATATGCCCCCCCTGTATAACTGGATCTACGAAAACTGCGCCCGCTTCGGCTTCATTAAGCGCTACGACGAGGAAAAGAGCGGGATCACCGGCTACTCGGGCGAGTCCTGGCATTTCCGCTACGTCGGAAAGCCGCACGCCGCCCTGATCGCGGAAAAGAACTTCTGCCTGGAGGAGTATCTCGACTTCCTCCGTGAGTACACCTACCGCAACTACCTCGAGTACACCGACCCCGAAGGGGCCAAGTACGCGATCTATTATGAAAAGGTGGAAAACGAAACGGTCGTCACCCCCGCCGTGACCGACGCGGCGGGAACGGAAGTAGCGCCCCCCGTCATCGGCGACCGCTTCCCCGACCGGGTCGCCCTCCGCCTGCCGCAGGGCGTTCCCTGCGAGATCTCCGGCGATAACGTCTCCGGCTTCATTATCACCGTTAAACTCTCTTAAATAGAAAAACGCCGCCCGCGGGCGGCGTTTTTCTATTTCTCACCACTGAGCTGCAGCACAAAGGAGTCCCGCCCCGGCGCGCACAGGTCCCCGCCGATCACGCGGTTGCGGTAGACGATCACGGTCGCGTAGACCTTTTTCTCCGCGTCGGGGTAGTTGGTCACGGCGTAGGTGTAGCGCATGACCTTGCGCCCGGCGTACTTGGAGAGGTCGAGCCCCTGCCGCTTCTGGATCTCGTTATACCCGGCGAACACCCGGTCGAACTCCGCCGGGATCCGCACCTCTTCCTCCTCCGGCGTCTCGCTCACCGTCCAGCCGAACTGGGAAAGGAAGCGGATCCGGTCCTCGTTTGTCTTGACCTTGTCGAAGGTCACGGTGCTTTCCGCGGCCTCGGCCGCGGAGGGCGCCGCCTCCGCCTCCGCCCGCGCCGGAGCGGCGACAAGCAGCCCGACGAGCAGAGCGGCGCCGAGCAGGATCACCCCGAAGAGCTTCAGGGTCGTGGCGCGCAGCGTACAGATGAACATAACTTTCCTCTTTGCGGGCGGTCTTCTCGCCGCCGTCTGTTCTATCCTATGCGCCCCCGCCGCGAAATATGAAAAAACCGCCGCCCGCCGCAAAAAAAGCCGGGGCGGTCGGTCGGACCGCCCCGGCGCGGCATAGCGCCCGGCGGGAGCGGCGTTTGTAGGGAAGGGGCTTGCTCCTTCCGCGCAGTTTTTTTATTTTGCGGCGGGAGATAAACCCCCGCCCTACAAGGAAAAGACCACGCCCGCCGGAAAAACACGCAGGCAAAGCGTTGCGCTTTGCCTGCGTGTCTGTTGCCGTTTTTTAAGAAAGATCGATCCACATCGCGGGGCGAACACCGCCATCATTGTCATTGACATGAGGCCCTAGATCATAGGTGGAGCCGCCACTAAAAACATCTGCAGTATAGTTAGAAGAATCACCAAACGACCGTAGCCACCACCAGCAATTGCCATTGTCGGCTTTATAAGCGCCTTGCGCATAGCAGTACACCGTTCCTTCACATTGGCGCTCTTTATCTGAATTGAAAAATCTGTTTGCTTCTGAAATGTTAAGAAGGAATAATTTATCAATCGTATTATGGCCAGTATATACCGAGATAACGGAACTAATGATACTATTCCGCTCCTCAAAACTAAATGCAGCGCTGATAAACGTATTGTTTAACCATATGCGAAGAGAACAAGTTTCCCAAGTTACGGACGTATAAGATGAATTGTATCGCTGACAATCAAGCGCGTATTTACTGATCAAAAAAACTTTATTAGTTTCTTTTGCAAGAACAAGCCATTCGATTTCTTCTTTGCCGTTTGATGCATTATTATCCTGTTCATATGACCCAAAAAACACTATATCTCCGACAGAAGCAGATCTAATCTTTGCAATCTTATATTTAACAATTATTTCTTTTGCTTTTTCGGCGCTATCTTTATAGCGATTCAATGAAATTAAAGTTTCATATGCATTGATAAAATCTCCTTGATCAATTAATGCGATTGCTGCATTATACTGGGGATCTTTAATGGCAATTTCGCACTTTTTGATTTGATTTTCACTATCTTTATAGCCGTCTAATGAAGCAAAAACGGTGATTGCTTTCTCGTATTCTCCGGCATTATACAGTTTAAGCCCCTCATTGTACTTTGCATCTTGTTTACATTTTGTGATTTGCCATGGGCTATCTTCATACTCCCCCAACGCCTCAAACAACGCAATAGCTTCTTCATATTTCCCAGCGTTATAGAGATCTACAGCGGTATTGTACTTTGCATTCGGGAGAAAGACATTAAACAATAGAATAAAGAAAACAAGAAGAATGACGAGAGATAGAATTGCAAATATGCCAATATTGGCTTTTTTTGTGCGTGCAGTTGCATTGATCTGTTCTCTTTCTTTCTCCTCTTTGATCTCAAGAATCCTGTTTTGGCATGCTTCCGCCAAATCGTCGGCGTCCCGATACCCCGGTATCTTCTGGAAAAGAGAAAGCGCCTGTTCCAGCTCGTCCGTCGCGTAGCGGTAGGTGGTATCCATCGCCTGTTTGGCAAATTGATAGATCCCGTCTTTGCGGCAGATTTCCGCTTTTTCCAGACATTGCGCCGCGCGAACGGGAGAGTCAAGATAATCTTCCAGGTATCCAAAGAGCTCGGCGGCGGTTTTATAATCCGTTTCGCTTTTTGCCGTTTCCATAGTGAAGAGAGCTTTGTTGTAAAGTTCCGTCACTCTCGCCTGCTCGTTGCGCTCAACGATATGCGTAAGATAGCCGCCCAGCGCGGCGGCGACCTTCTCCCCGCCGAAGCGCACGGCCTTCTGGTAGTTGTTGCTGCCGTCAAAGGGCTGCTCGCAGTCGGCGAGATCCTCCTCCCGGTGGACGCGCAGCTCCGCCATCAGCTTGCCGAGATACGCCTGCGCGTTTTCCGGGTCCTGATCGAGCACCTTTTCGCAGTAGGCGTCCGCTTCGTCCCACTCGCCGTCTTCCAGGAAAAGAAAGGCGCGTTTCAGCAGCGGCGCGGTATTGACGTTCCCGGCGGGAACGACCACTGTTTCGCGGACGGGGGCCTTACCGCTCCCGGAGGAGCAGACCTTTTTGATCCCGCGGGAGAGGTCGTTGATAAAGCCGATCTTGCCCATATCCTGCGCCTGCAGATGGGCAAACTCCTCCGGCAGATCGTAGGGGTCCATATCCCGGTAGCAGGGGATCAGGAGCTTGGAGCGGTCGGTCTTCATCAAAGCGAGAAAGCGCGACCACTCGTTTTTCACCCACACGGAGGAGAAGTATTCCGGCTTCGTTCCGATCGCCAGCATCACCCGCGCGGAATGGAGCGCCGCAAAGATATAGGGCTCGTATTCCTGCCCCAGCTTGTCCTCCAGCGTGATCGCCGCAAAAAAGACCTTAAACCCCTCGCCGGTCAGCTGGTAGTATATATCGTTGGCAAGCGCGCTGTCCACCGTCCGCTTGCCGTTTTCATCGGTTTCTTTATAGCAGAGAAAAACGTCGAACGGTTTTTCGTTTTTCACGATAGAGAGGATATTCTTCTGGATCCGGTCGATCGCCCGCGCCTCGTTCTCGTAGAGCGTTTGCTGCGCCGCGTCGCCGTAATCCACGGCGGCAAGGTAGTCCGCGTCCGTCGAGACCGCCTCGTAGAGAGTGCGGTGGCAGGTCGGGACGCGGGTATGGGTCTTGGGATCCTCCACGTATTCGATCCCGTATTTGCAGAGGACGATCCCCCAGTGCGCCTCGGCGTTCGCGTCGTCCTGCTCCACGATCTTTTCGTAGAGCGCGGCGGCCTTGTCGAACTCGCATTTCAGACGGAGGTTGTTCGCGCGGTTAAAGAGGTTGGCGGTCAGGTCGTCCGCCGCGCGCGGCAGCGTCTGTCTTGTGCCGCAGCTGTCGCACACGCCGACGGTCGCGCCCTCGGCAAACTCGAGCGTTCCTCCGCACATTTTACACTTGAAGATCGCCATACTGAACTCCTCGGATCGGATTATTTCGGGTCTTTTATTTCAGAGATTTGCAGCGCGCGGCGCGTTCGTCAAAGAGCGTTTTCAGCTCCTGCGCGGCGGCGCCGGCCGCTTCCGCGTTGTCGGAGGCGACCGCCTCGGCGAGCTCGTCCATCTTCACGGTGATCTTCGCCTCGGTCAGGGAGAGCGCGTCGTCGGACGTGGGATCGGAATACCGCGCCGCTTCATAGACCGCTTTGCACGCCGCGCGGGTTTCGTCGCTCCGGGCGCGGGAGATCAGGCACTCGGCGTCTACCGTAACGCGCTTGATAAAAGAAGTGTTCGCTTTGATCTTTTCATCGACATTGTTTACCGTATCCGCCGCCCACACCGCTTTGATAACGGCAACGGCGTTGAAGGCAAACAGGAGGATGCAAACGATCGCCGCGATCCATGCGGGGCAGTTCGGAATCAGCATAAGCCCGGAGCCGACGATCAGCATAGCGATCAGAGCCGCCCGGCTTACCGTGATCAGCGGGAGATTCAGAAACATCTTTTTGAGGTTTTTCGCTTTGAACGCGAAATAAGCGCAAACGAGATTGCCGATAAAAGCGGCAAGGATAAACGCAAACGCGATCCAGAACCACGCGTCGTAGCGGATCTCATAGCCGGGGATCACCGACCGGACAAGGAAAACGGCCAGGCAGAACAGGGCAAGCAGGATCGCCCAGAGCAGCGCGTAAAAACCGAAATGCTTTTTCATCGTTTTGTCCTCCGTTTTACAGAATCTCGGAAAGCAGCTTGGCTTTCATCTGGTTGAACTCTTCTTCGCCGATCAGCCCGGCTTCCTTCATCACGGTCAGCTTTTCGACCTTCGCTTTGAAAGCCGCCATATCGTCCGCGGATCCTGCCGGTTTGGCCGGCTCGGCCGCCGCGTTCATCGCGGTATTCACCGCGCCGCCGACCATCCCGCCGACCGCGCCTCCGACGCCCGCCATCGTCCCGAGGCCGACGCCCATATTGGTAAACTGACCGACCGCCTCGTTTTCGGCGATCTTTTCCGCCACGTCAAAGCCGCGCTCCTGAGCGTAGGTGTAGCCCTCCTGCGCCCGCTTGGTCGCCTGCGCCTGAGAGTCGATGACGACCTTCTGCGCCTCGGTCTGCGCGTAGATGATATCCGTTTGCTGGCGGAGCTTCGCTTCGGCGATATCCGCGTACTGGCGGAAGTGCAGCTCCTTGAACTTTTCATACTGCCGGTCGCCGTCCGGTTTGACGATATTGGTAACGAAGAAGCGCTCAAGCGAAATACCGTAATCGGCAAAATCGGGGACGAGGAGCTTCTGGATATTCGCGGAAAACGCCGCGAGGTTTTCGTCGATCTCAAAGATGCTGATGCCGTTTGCCTTGATCGTCTGGGCGAGATAGGTTTTCACGCGCGTGATGAGAAACGCGCGGAAGAAGGAAACGAGCTTCTGCTGGCCGAGATCCCGCTCGGTCCCAACCAGTTTCACGAGCAGCTTGCGGCTGTCCGCCGCGCGCAGCGACATTTCGCCCGAGGCGCCGATCGCAAGCGGGAATCCGTACTGCGGATCGATGTACTGCACCTTGCTGTCGGTGCCCCATTTGATCGACATCTGCTCGGTCTTGTTGATAAAGTAGACCTCGCAGTGGAAGGGCGTTTTGTCGCCCGTCGCGCGGTTCAGAACGCTGCCGATCTTCGGGATATTCTGCGTTTCCAGCGTGTAGCGCCCGGGGCCGAACAGATCGAGCGCCTGACCGTTGAGAAAGAAGATCGCCTCCTGCGATTCGTGAACGATCAGCTGCGTCAGACTGTTGAAGTCCTCGGACGGGTGCTTCCAGATGAAGGTGCCGTTATCGCCTTCGTATTTGAGTATTTCGCAAATTTGCGCCATTTTCAAATCCTCCGTTGCGTAAAATCATAAGATACTAACAGATAATATATCATAGAAAAATGCGTTCGTCAACGGAATCTGACCGAAATTGCAAAAATCAGAAGCGTTTTTACAAAAAACGACAAAAAGCCGGGGCGGTCGGTCGGACCGCCCCGGCGCGGCATAGCGCCCGGCGGGAGCGGCGTTTGTAGGGAAGGGGCTTGCTCCTTCCGCGTAGTTTTTTATTTTTGCGGCGGGAGATAAACCCCCGCCCTACAGAAAAAAGACCACGCCCGCCGAAAAAAAAGCCGGGGCGGTCGGTCGGACCGCCCCGGCGCGGGAAGGCGTGTTCAGCGCGCGCGGAAGGTAAAACGCGGGTTCTCCCGCGCCGCGTCGTAAAAGCAGGCGAGCAGCTTGCAGCCGTAGGACTCGAGGGCGCCGAGCATCGCCGCCGTGCCTTTCAGCTCGACCGCCCCCTCCGCCGCGGAGAGGACGTCGTAGAGCGCGTCGAGGTTGTCGCCGAAATAGTCGGGCAGGGAGAGCGCCGCGCGGAGGGCGGCGTAGGCGGCGTCCCGGGTCTTCATTTCTTTGCCGTTTAAGACGATCTTTTTCATCACGGTTCTCCGTAAAGCAGGGTAAAACTGGCGTAGTGATCGCTTGAGTAGTAGATCAAGCCGTCGTTTGAGTAGACGATCCGCTCGCCGCCGCGGTAGCCGCCGGTGTAACCGACGTCGCACTCATAATAAGTCCGGCCCGCCTTGGCGGGGAGCAGCCCCTCTCGGTTGCCGAAGACGTCGCCCCCGATCGACTTGCCGGGCGCGACCCGGTCGAGATTGCCTTTTTCGGAGTCCCAGCCGAGCTTCTGCGCCTCGCTCTTGGTGATAAAGTTCGGCGGCAGTTTGCCGTAGAGATGGAGATAAAGCGCAACGTCCTCTTTGGAGGTGTAGCTGCCGGTTTTGTCAAGACCCGCTTCCGTCTCCGGCGCGGCCGTTTCCCCGCCCGGGCCGTCCGTTGCCGCCGGCGCGGCCGTTTCCCGCGCGCCGGTCAGGAGCGCGAGCGTCTCCCCCGCCGGCGCGTCCGCGCTCCCGCCGAACTTCGGCAGGAGGACGAGGACCGCAAGGATCGCAAGGACCGTCAGCAGGGTGATAAGCAGTTGCTTTTTGTTTGTTTTCATACGGTTTCCTTTGGAGAAGAGGACCGCGGCGCCGCCGCGGTCCTCTTGCGCTGTTTTATTTGAAGAGGTTGAGCAGACCGCCGAGGATCCCGCCTTCTTCTTTCTTCTCATCCTGTTTCTTTTTCTTCTTTTTTCCCGTGCCGGAGGCGCTTTCGGCGGAGTCGGAGGATCCGCTGCCGAAGAGCCCGCCGAGGGCGGAGGAGGCGAGGGAGCCGAGCGCGGACGAGCCGCCGGAGCCGCCGAGGACGCTCCCGAGCAGCCCGGTCAGGCCGGAGGAGGTGGACGCCGCCGAGGTCTCCTCCTGTTTTTTCCCGAGCAGAGAGAGCAGCAGCGGGGCGATCATCGAGAGGATCTTTGTGACCTTCGCGGAGGAGAGACCGCTCTTTTCCGCGATGGCGGCGGTGGCGGCCTTTTCCTTGCCGCCGAGGATATGGGAGACGATCTTTGCGCCGTCGGTGAGATCCGCGCCTTTAAGGAAAGCGGCAACGTTGCTCACGTCGGCGTTTTTGTGGTCGGAGAGCGCGCCGGCAAGCGAGGCGGCGCCCGCCTCGGTGGAGACGTTCTGCTTCATGCCGGAGATCAGCGCGGGCAGCGCGGCGGTCACGGCGCTCGTTACCTGGTCCTCTTTGGCGCCGACCTTTTCGCTGATGGCGGAGATCCCGCCGCCGGAGAGCAGGGAAGCGATAGAGGAAAGATCAGGATTTGCCATACGAACCGTCCTTTCTTCAGTCAATGATCGCTTCTTGCGTTACTTGCACGAGTTCGTCGTTCCCGGTTTTGACCGGTTCCGCCGTCTTTTGTCCTTCGATCTTCAGGTTAGCCAGTTCTTCCTCGGTAAACTCGCTTGCGTGCTTCTTCGCGCAGAAGGCGCAGAGGGAGGTGCGGCCCTCTTCGATCGCTTCCTTGACCGTTCCCTTGGTGAGAACGGAGGAGTTGGCGAGCGCCTGGCAGTCCTCGTCGAGATGGTACTTGCGGCCGAAGGCGGTCCAGTAGACGTCGGTCGTGATGAGATGCTCCGCGGAGCCCTTCTCCTCGGCGGAGATGGGGTCGAAGTCGGCGGAGGCCACGCCCGCGATCAGCAGGGCGACGACGGCGACGATCGTAACGATGATCTTGGACTTTTTATCCAGCTCCTTGTCCTTGAGCAGAAGGATGATCAGCGGCAGGAAGCAGATGACCGCCATGATCACGCCGAGCTCGCTGACAAGGTAGAAGACGACCTTGTTCTTCTTGGAGGGGGGATTGATATGGTTCGCCTTTTTCCAGAGCTGCGCCGCAACGACGGCGAGGACGAAATCGAGAACGATAAAGACGATCAGCGCGGCCGTCTTTTCAAGACCGATGAACTTGAGCGAGAGCGAGCCGGTCAAAACCAGGATGGCTCCGACCTCGCAGAGAAGGGCGAGGACCCAGAGGACGGCGGCGCCGATCCGGTAACCGACGGAGCTGCCGCCGGAGGGCTTTGCGGTCTTGATTTCGGGCTGTTTTGCTTTTTCTTCGGCGGGCTTTTTTTCCGCCTTGGGGGTACGGACGATCTGTTCTGCCATGGTCGTTATCCTCCTGAAAGTATAGGTTTTTTACAGATTGATTGTATCGGAAACGGGGTGTTTTGTCAAGAAAATTGCGGATTATTTTTCCTTTTTGCCGATTCCCGTCAGATCGCGGATCACCTCGCCCGCGAGGATCAGCCCGGCAACGGACGGGACGAACGCCGTGCTGCCGGGGACGGGACGGCCGGAGCCCTCCCGCCGTTCCCCGTCCGGGGCGGGAGAGAGGGGCGGCTCGGTCGAGTAAACCACCTTCAGCCGTTTGATCCCCCGGCGGCGCAGCTCCGCGCGCATCACCCGCGCGAGAGGGCAGACGGAGGTCTTGAAGAGGTCGGCCACTTCAAATCTTGCGGGATCGAGCTTGTTGCCCGCGCCCATCGAGGAGATGATCGGCACGCCCGCCTCTTTCGCCCGCAGCACGAGTTCGATCTTGGCGGAAACGGTGTCGATCGCGTCGACGATATAGTCGTACTGCGTGAAATCAAAAACGCCCGCCGTTTCGGCGTTATAAAAAACGGGATAGGCGCGGACGGCGCACGCGGGGGAGATCGAGAGGGCGCGGGCCTTCGCCGCTTCCACCTTGTACTGCCCCAGCGTCTCCCGCAGGGCGATGATCTGCCGGTTGAGGTTGCTCTCGGCGATCCGGTCGCTGTCGATCAGGTCGAGCGCCCCGACGCCGGAGCGGACGAGCGCCTCGACGGCGTACCCGCCCACGCCCCCGATCCCGAAGACGGCGACCCGGGCGGCGCGGAGCTTTTCCATTCCTTCTTTGCCGAGCAAAAGCTCGGTCCTTACAAACGCGCTTTCCATCGCGTTACACGGGGCGGTCCGCGCCGGCTGCGCGGCCGTCGAGAATATCGCGCAGGGTGATCCCGTCCAGATAGTCGCGGATCACCTTTTCCAGCCCCATCCAGACCGGCAGGGTCCGGCAGTCCGCGCAGCGCGGGCAGCGGTTTTCCGGCGATTCAAGACAGGCGACGGGGGCAAGCCCGCCCTCCGTCAGCTTGAGCAGCTCTCCGACCGTGTAGGCGGAGGGGTCCATGGTCAGCCGGTACCCGCCCGAAACGCCCCGGCCCGCCGTGAGCCATCCCGCGGCGGTGAGGACGGGCACGATCTGCTCCAGATACTTTTTGGAGAGGTTTTGCCGCTCGCCGATCTCCTTGAGAGGGACGAACCCCTCGCCCTGGCGCTCCGCCAGATCGAGCATCATCCGCAGAGCGTACCGACCCTTGGTTGTGATTTTCATGGTTTTTACTCCGGAAAAAAGGGATTTTTACAAAGATTTGCAAAAGCGGTTGAAGAATGAAAACCGGTGTGCTATAATCGTCCGGTAAAAACAGGAGGAGTGTTCCATGCTGAAGGTTTTTTCCCTGACGGTTTCGCAGGTTATGATGATGTTTACGCTGATGCTGATCGGCTTTTTTCTGCGCAAAAAACGGATCGGCGGCAGCGATATGGGCAAGGCGCTCTCCGCGCTGGAGGTCAACGTATTCCTGCCCGCCGTCTGCTTCCAGACCTTTTCCGCGCACTTTACCGTAGAGACGATGGCGGAGAACGCCCCGTTTATCCTCGCCGGGATCGCGGTGGCGGCGGGGATGCTTCTCCTCGCCCTTCCGCTTTCCTGCCTGTTCGCCGAAAAAGGATACCGGCGGAACCTTTACCGGTACAGCTTTCTCATCCCGAATATCGGGTATATGGGATATCCGCTGGTGGAAAGCGTATTCGGGGAAACGGCGCTCTTCCGGATGATGATCTTCGCCCTCCCCTTCAATCTCGTGATCTATACCTACGGAATGTATCTGCTCAACCCGGACCGGGAGTGGAGTTTGAAAAAGATCGTCAATCCCATTATGATCTCGATCGCCGCCGGAATGGTCTTCGGCCTTTGCGGGCTCCGGCTGCCCGGTTTTCTCGACAGCGCGGCGAACGCCGCGAAAAACTGTATGTCGCCCGCGGCGATGATCCTGACCGGCGTGGTGCTGGGCGGCGTTCCGCTGAAGCCGATCTTTACCGAGGGGCGGGCGTACGCGGCGGCCGCGATCCGGGGGCTCGCGCTCCCCGGCATCGTGCTCGGCGCGATGCTGCTCCTTTCCGTCGACCGGGAGATCATCCTCGTGTCCGTCGCCACCGTCGCCATGCCCTTCGGGCTCAACAGCGTCGTCTTCCCGGAGGCGTTCGGCGGGGACAGTACCACCGGCGCGCGGCTCTGCTTTATCTCCAATCTGGTCAGTTTGCTGACGATCCCGGCGGTATTCGCCCTGCTCGGCCGGCTGTAAAGCCGGCGGGGCGTCAGGCGTTCCGTTCCCGCTCGGCGAGGGCGCGCCCCATCAGAACGCCCATCACCGAGGACATCATCAGCCCCCGCGTCCAGCCGCTCGAGTCGCCGAGGCAGTGCAGCCCCTTGATCTCGGTATCAAGATCGGCGTTCATCCGGATGCGGTTGGAGTAAAACTTCAGCTCGGGGGAGTAGAGCAGCGTTTCCACCGCGGCAAAGCCGGGGACGACCGTGTCCATCGCGATAATGAAGTTGATGATATTCGTCATCGCGCGGTAGGGCATCGCCGCCGTGATATCGCCCGCCACGGCGTCCGGCAGGGTGGGGCGGAGATTGGACTGGGCAAGCTCCTTCGGCCAGGTGCGCTTGCCGTCGAGGATATCGCCGAAGCGCTGCACGAGGATATGGCCGTTGGCGAGCATATTCGTCAGCTCTCCGACCTTCTGCGCGTAGGCGATCGGCTGGTTGAAGGGGGAGTTGAAATTGTGGGAGCAGAGGATCGCCAGGTTGGTATTGTCGGTCTTCAGCTCCTTATAGGAGTGGCCGTTGACCACGGCGAGGTCGTTATCGTAATTTTCCTGGCTGACAAAGCCGCCCGGATTCTGGCAGAAGGTCCGGGTTTTGTTTTTATAGGGCTTCGGATAGCCGATCAGCTTCGATTCGTAGAGGACCTTGTTGACCGTCTCCATCACCTCGTTGCGCACCTCGACCCGCACGCCGATGTCCACGGTGCCGGGGTCGTGCGCGATCCCGTGCTCGGCGCACAGGTTCTCCAGCCACTCGGAGCCGCGCCGCCCCGTCGCCACGACCACGTTGTCGGCGAGGAGATCCTCCTCCCCGTGCGCGCCGCGGACCGTAACGCCGCAGCACGTCTTGTCGCGGAGAAGCAGGTCGGTACATTCGGTGCCGAAGAGGATCTCCACGCCGGAGGCGAGCAGCTTGTTCTGGATCGCAAGATAGAGATCCCGTGCGCATTCGGTGCCGAGATGCCGGATCGGGCAGTCGACGAGATGCAGGCCCGCGCTGATCGCGCGGCGGCGGATCTCCTTTTTTTCGGGGCAGTCTTCCAGCCCCTCGATCCGTTCGTCCGCGCCGAACTCGAGATAGATCGAGTCGGCGTAGTCGATCGTTTCCTTTACCTTGTCCCAGCCGACGAGCTGCGGCAGATCGCCGCCCACCTCGGGGGAGAGGGAGAGTTTGCCGTCGGAGAAGGCGCCGGCGCCGGAAAAGCCGGTGGTGATATGGCAGTAGGGCTTGCAGTTCATGCATTTGCCGGTGATCTTTTTCGGGCAGCTGCGGTCTTCCACGCGCCGCCCCTTTTCCACGATCACGATCTTCTGCCGGCTGCCGCGCCGCAGCATCTCGAGAGCGGTAAAAATGCCGGCGGGCCCCGCGCCGACGATCACGGTATCGGTTTTCATGGCAATCATCCTTTCGATTTTGATCGTACGGTTTATTTTACCATAACGGGAAAGATATTGCAAGGTTTTTCGGGCGCCGCCGTTTCCTGCTTTTTCTCCCTTGCAATCGGCAAAAGAGCGTGATATACTAATAGGGATAAGAACGGAGAAAAATATGGAAGATCAAAAATATCCTCTTTTATCCCGGATCCATTCTCCCGCCGATCTGAAAGCCATGCGGGAGGCGGATCTGCCCGCGCTGGCCGACGAGATCCGCGCCTTTCTCATCGAACACGTTACCGAAACGGGCGGCCACCTCGCCTCCAATCTCGGCGTCGTGGAGCTCTCGATCGCGCTGCACCGCGTGTTCGACTGTCCGCACGACCATATCATCTTCGACGTGGGACATCAAAGCTATATCCACAAGCTGCTCACCGGACGGGGAGAGGCGTTTTCCACCCTCCGTCAGCCGGGCGGCCTTTCCGGCTTTACCCGCCGGGAGGAGAGCGAGTACGACGCGTTCGGCGCCGGGCACAGCTCCACCTCCGTCAGCGCCGCCGTCGGGTTCGCGGAGGCGGACAAGCTCTCCGGGTCGGACGCGTTCAGCGTCGCCGTTGTCGGGGACGGGGCGTTCACCGGCGGGATGATCCACGAAGCGCTCAACAACTGCCGGGGCGATCTCAATCTCGTCATCGTCCTCAACGAAAACGAAATGTCCATCGGTCCGAACATCGGGCGCTTTGCCGCCTCGATCGCGCGGATCCGTTCCTCTCCCAACTACCTGCGTACCAAGAGCCGCACGCAGAAAGCCCTGAAAAAACTTCCTCTGATCGGGCGCCCTCTCTACGTTCTGCTCCGCGGGGTGAAAAAGCGCCTGAAAAATATGCTCTTTTCCTCCAACTATTTCGAGGAGATCGGGCTCTTTTACCTCGGACCCGCCAACGGCAACCACTACCGCACCGTCGAGCGGCTGCTGCGCGCGGCGAAAAACAAAGGGGAGAGCGTGATCGTCCACCTCAAAACGACGAAGGGCAAGGGCTATCCCGAGGCGGAAAAGCACCCGGAGCGCTTCCACGGCGTTCCGCCCGCCGGGGCCGTCCCCGTGCGCAACTATTCGGCGGAGATGGGGGAGCGGCTCCTTGCGCTTGCGCGGGAGAACGCCGATCTCTGCGCCGTGACCGCTTCCATGACGGACTCCACCGGCCTCTCGCCTTTTTCCCGCGAACTGCCGGAGCGTTTTTTTGACGTCGGCATCGCGGAGGAGCACGCCGCCACCTTCTGCGCCGGGCTCGCCGCGGCGGGGAAGCGGCCGTTTTTCGCGGTCTATTCCTCCTTTCTGCAGCGCTCCTACGACAGTCTGATCCACGATATCGCCCTCCAGCGGCTCCCGGTTACCCTCTGTATCGACCGGGCGGGGCTCGCCGCGGCGGACGGACCGACCCACCACGGGATCTTTGACGTGGCGTTTCTCTCGGAGATCCCGCGCTTTACCCTTTACGCGCCCGCTTCCTTCGCTTCGCTCGGCGCCGCGCTTTCGGCCGCCGCTCAGGCGGAGGGGCCGGTCGCCATCCGCTACCCCAACGCGGGGGAGGACCCCGAGATCCTCGCCGCCTTCTTTTCAAAAGAGGGAAAGGCGCTGGGGCCGCGCCGCGCCCTCGCCGAAAATCTACCCTCCCGCGCCGTCGTGTTTACCTACGGCAGGATCGCCGCCGAGGCGCTGAAGGCGCAGCGGGAGCTGGCCAAAGAAGGGATCGGGCTTTGCGTGATCCTGCTCGAAACGCTCAAACCCTGCGAGAACGCCGTCGACGCGGCGCTGCCGCTCCTGCCGCCGGAGGCGGAGACCCTGCTCTTTCTGGAAGAGGGCGTCCGCTCGGGCGGCGCCGGCATGATGTTCTTTGACGCGCTCGCCCGCCGCGCGCCCGAACGGATCGCGGGGAAACGCACGGAGATCCTTGCGATCGGGGACGCGTTTTCCGCCGGCGAGCTCGGCCGGCCGCTGTACGAAACGCTCGGCATCTCCGCCGCGGACGTGATCCGCGCGGTCAAACGGTAAAAAACCGGGAGGAACAGGAGGGGCTTATGCCGATCCGTAAGATCCATACCGAAAAAAGCCGCGGTCCTTCCTCCCGGGGCGTTTTTCTCGATTCGCTCGACCAGGTTCGCCCGGAGGAGCTTTCCCCCGCGGCGCCGAAAAAACGGAAACGGAAGTTCGGCGTTTACGACGCGATGCTGATCGGCTGCCTCGCCGTCTTCGCCGTCTGCATCGGGCTGCTCGTGCGCGGCGCCTTTGACACCCGGCGTTCCGCCGATCTCTACGACCGGATCGCCGCGGGGCTCTTTGACGAGCCGGAGGTTTCCGGGGAGTCGGACGGGATCGAGCCGCTCTCTCCCGGCAGCTCCGCCTCTCTCTTATACAGCCAAAGCGAGCTGCTTGCGCGCAAGCTCTCCGGGGAGGAGAGCGGGGTGCCGGAGGTCGCGGTGCAGAACGTGCTGCTCGCCCGCGTGCAGGCGCGCCTTGCCGAGCTGAAAGCGAAAAACCCGGATATCTACGCCTTTATCCGGATCGAGGACACCAATATCAGCTATCCCGTTACCATCAGCTACGACAACGATTTTTACCTGCACCACGACCCGGAGAACCGCGGGTATCTCGACCACGGCTCGATCTTTGCCGATTACCGGAACGACCGGCGCGGGATCGAATATAACCGCAATACCGTCCTCTACGGCCACAATATGACGACCGGCCGGATGTTCCACGAGCTGATCAAGTTCAACGACGCGGAGTTCTTCCGCACCCACCTGATCTATCTCTACACCCTGAACGGGCTTTACGTCTATCAGCCCTTCTCCTTTTTCCGCACCGTGGCCGACTATAACTATTTCCAGATCTATTTTTCGTCCGACGCGGACTTTATCGCCTTTGCCGAACGGATGAAGGAAAACTCCCTCTATGAAACGGACGTGACCTTCGCCCCGGGGGACCGGATCCTGACGCTTTCCACCTGCACCAACGTGACCACCGACGGCCGCTACAGTCTGCAGGCAAAGCTGATCCGGATCGAACGGTGACGGCGCTGATCTGCCCCGTCTGCGGGGAGCCGCTCGCCGCGGGGGAACGCACGTTCGTCTGCGCCGGGGCGCGGGGACGGATCCACTCCTTTGACCGGGGCGCCGACGGCACCGTCAATCTGGCGGGCGGCGGTTACCGGCCGGTCAGCGGCGACCCGCCCGATATGGTCGCCGCCCGCTCCGCGTTTCTTCGCGCGGGATGGTACGCGCCGCTCGCCGAGCGGCTCGCGGAGGCGGCGGACGGCCTCGGCGCCGTGGCGGACGCCGGCTGCGGCGAGGGGTTTTACTCGGTCGCGGCGGCCGGGCGCTGCGCCTTTCTCTACGGGTTCGATCTCTCGAAAAAGGCGGTCTCCCGGGCGGCGAAGCTCGCGCGCGCCGAGGGGCTGGAGAACACCCTGTTTTCGGTCGCGTCGGTCTATTCTCTCCCGCTCGCGGACCGCTCCGTCGACGCCGTTTTTTCGGTCTTCGCGCCGGTCGCGGAAAAAGAGTTTTTCCGCGTGCTCCGTCCGGGCGGAACGCTCCTTGTCGCCGCCGCGGGCGCGGAGCATTTGCGCGAACTGAAGGCGGCGCTTTACGACACGGTGCGCCCAAACGCCCCCCGCGCCGATCTCCCCGACGTCCCGCTGGAAAAAGAAACGCTCACCTTTTCCCGTACTCTCCCGCGGGACGCGCTCCTCTCCCTCTACCGGATGACGCCCTACTGCCGCCGCTCCTCCCCGGAGAGCGAGGCAAAACTGGCGGCTCTGTCCGAGTTGAGCGTGACCTTCTCTTTCGATCTTTATCGCTGCGAGGCAACGAAATGAAATACTCGATCATTATCCCGATGTATAATGAAAAAAAGATCGTCGAGCAGTCGGCGAGGGCTCTTTCCGCGTATTGCGAAAAGAACTACTCCTCCGAGTGCGAGATCCTTTTCGTCGACGACGGCAGCACAGACGGCTGCGGGGAACTGCTCGCCGCCCTCGCGCTGCCCAACGTCCGGCTCCTCGGCTACGGGGAGAACCGCGGCAAAGGGTATGCCGTGCGTACGGGGATGCTGGCGGCCGAGGGGGCGTTCCGCCTTTTCACCGATACCGACCTCGCCTACGGGACGGAGGTGATCGGGGAGGCGTTCTCTCTGTGGGAGGCGGACCCCTCCGTCGATCTCGTGATCGGCTCCCGGCGGCTGGCAAAGGACGGCTACGAGGGCTATACCTTTCCCCGCCGCCTCGCCTCCAAGGCCTATCTCGGGCTTTTGCGCACGCTCGGCGGCTTCCGGTTTTCCGATTCCCAGTCCGGCTTCAAGGGCTTTTCCGCCCGCGCGGCGGAGCGGATCTTTCCGCTCTGCGAGACCGACCGTTTCGCCTTTGATTTCGAGGCGCTCTCCTACGCCGCCCGGATGAAGATGAAGGTAAAGGAAATGCCCATCCGGGTCCTTGTGCACGGCGAGTCGAAGATCCGGCTCGTCGGCGACAGCGTTAAGATGTTCGGCGATATCCTGAAGATCCGCCGCCGGGTAAAGAAAAAAATGAAAGAACAGAGCCATGCTTGAGATCGCTTTCCGCGCCCTTTCCCCCGGCGAGGACGCCTCCGCCGCGGCGCGCGGGCTGCTTTCGGAGATCCTCGTTTCCGCGCTCGGGGAGGAGCGGGGCGGGGAAGCGTTCGCCACCCTCGCAAAGGACGCAAACGGACGCCCGTTCCTCGCGGGGGAGGCGCCGTACGTCAGCTTTACCCACACAAAGGGGCTGGCCGCCGCCGCGTGGTCGGACGCTCCCGTCGGGATCGACGCGGAGCGCCTGCGCCCCCTCACCGCCCGGGACCGCGCGCTGCTCCGCCGCTTTTTTGCGGGCGAGCGGGGGAGCGTGTACGCCGCGCGGGATCCGAGCGGGGTCGCCTTTTTCCGCTTCTGGACGCGGCGGGAAGCGGCGTTCAAAGCGTTCGGCGCAAAGCCCTTTTACGGGGAGGACCCCGTTCCCGGCCACAAAACGAAGACGAAAACGGTGGAGGCAAACGGCGTTTCCTATCTTCTCACCGTCGCCTCGGATACCGATTTGCTCCTTTTTTGATCCCGCGGTCCGGGACCGTTTTGAAAAAAGAAGCCAAAGAGGGGAGAGAGCGCGTGACGAAAAAAAGAGCGGATCGCTCCGCTCTTTTTTTGTTTGCCGTTTTTTACGCCCGGACGAGGGCGGGGATCGCCGCGCGGCAGGCGGCGAGCTTTTTCTCAAGGGCGGGTTTCGTCTTCGCGGAAACGAGCAGATAGACCTTGACCTTCGGCTCGGTGCCGGAGGGACGGACGAGGATCACGTCCCCGCTCTCCGTTTCGTAACGCAGCACATCGGAGGAGGGGAGGTTCGTTTTGTCCTGCTTGCCCGTTTTGAGGTCGGTCAGCGTTCCGGCGAGGTAATCCCCGACCGAAACGACCTTCGACCCCGCGATCTCCTCCGGCGGTCGGCGGCGGAGGGAGGCGGTCACGGCCGCCATCTGTTTTGCCGCGTCCGCGCCGGAAAAGTCCAGGTTTTCGGTGTGCTCGGCGTAGTACCCGTAGCGCCGGGAGAGATCCTCCAGCGCGTCGAGCAGGGTCATTTGTTTCTGCCGGTAAAAGGCCGCCATCTCCGCGATCAGCATCGAGGCGCAGACCGCGTCCTTGTCGCGGGCGTAGGTGCCTTTGAGATAGCCGTAGCTTTCCTCAAAGCCGAGGATATAGGTCCCGTTCCCGGCCTTTTCGTGCTTTTTGATGACCTCTCCGATGAACTTGAAGCCGGTCAGCACGTTGTAGACCTTCACGCCGTTCTGTTTGGCGATCTCGGAGAAAAGCTCGGTGGAAACGATCGTCTTGACGGCGTAGGCGTCCGCGGGGATCCCGCCCGTCGCCTTCATCGCCGTTAGGATATAATCAAGCAGCAGAGCGCCCATCGCGTTGCCGGAGATGCGGGCGAATTTCCCGTCTTTGCCGCGGCTCATCACGCCGACGCGGTCGGAATCGGGGTCGGTCGCGATCACGAGATCCGCGCCGACCTGTTCCGCCAGCGCGATCCCGGGAACGAAGACCTCGGCCAGCTCCGGGTTCGGCTTTTTCACGGAGGGGAAGTTGCCGTCCGGCTTTGCCTGCTCGGGGACGATCTCCACGCTGCCGATCCCCATCCGGCGGAAGACGCGGGGAACGAGCTTCCAGCCGGCGCCGTGCAGGGGGGAATAGACGATCTTCAGATCCTTTGCCGCCTCGTCGATCCCCGGAGGGCATACGCGCTCCGCTAAAACGCGCCGCAGGTAGGCACGGTCGATCTTTTGCCCGATCAGCTCGATCCGGCCGGAGGCGAGCGCGCGTTTGTAGTTCGCCAGCTTCACGCCGTCGAAAACGTCGATCTCGTCGATCTCGGCGGCCACGTCGGCGGCGTGGTCGGGCGGGAGCTGGGCGCCGTCCTCCCAGTAGGCCTTGTAGCCGTTATACTCCTTGGAATTGTGGCTTGCGGTGATATTGATGCCCGCGATGCAGGAGAGATAGCGCAAGGCAAAGGAGAGCTCCGGCGTCGGCCGCAGGTCGTCAAAGAGATAGACCTTGATGCGGTTGCCGGCAAGGACCCGCGCCGCGATCTCCGCGTATTCGCGCGAATGGTTGCGGGAGTCGTAGGCGATCGCCACGCCCCGCGCCGAGGCGCGCTTTTTCTTGATCAGCCGCGCCAGTCCCTGCGTCGCCTGGGCGACGGTGTAGCGGTTGAGGCGGGCGGTCCCCGCCGCCATCACGCCGCGCAGACCCGCGGTCCCGAAGGTAAGGGAGCCGGAGAACCGTCCGAGGATCTCCTCCTCGTTTCCCCGGATGCTCTCCAGCTCGGCGCGCGTTTCGGGGTCGAGCTTGTCGCAGGAGAGCCATCTTTCGTAGTTTTTCATTGCCGTTTCGGTCGGGCTCATCGCATCTCCTTTTCTCAAACGCCGACCGCGCTGTCGGCGAGCGCTTCGGTCAGCGCGCGCGCCAGCTGGTCGGGGCAGGAGGTGGGGCGCATCCCGCAGCGGATCCCGGAAAGGCGTTCTGCCGCTTCGCTTGCCTTCATTCCGACGACCAGGCGGGAAACGCCCTGCGTGTTGCCGCTGCAGCCGCCGTCAAAGCGGCAGGAGAGGATCACGCCGTCGTCGTCCACTTCGATCTCGATCGCGCGGGAGCAGACGCCCTGCGTTTTATATCGGATGGTTTTCATTTCGTTTCCTCCGGTTCGTTTGCGTTTTCCGGGATCATCGTCAGCAGGCGGTAGCTGTCCGAGAGGAAGGCCTGCAGCTCGTCGGCGGACAGCTTTCTCTGCGAGAGGGCGGCCAGCGCGTAAAGGTGTTTGGCAAGCAGCCGGTCCCGCCCGGTAAACGTTTCTTTGGCGAACAGGGCGGCCGCCGTTTCGTTCGAGAGGTTGAGGGTCAGCGTTTCGGCGGCGGTCGCGGGCATCGCCGCGCCGCTGCCCGCCGCGGCGTAGAACTTCATCATATCGTCAAAGCGCCGGCTCTCCTCGGGGAGAGAGAGGATCGCGGGCACCTCGGCGCTGCGCAGCCGCTCGGCGGCGAGGGTGAGCTTTTCGTTGTGCGAGAGCTCCCGGAAGAGCTTTTCCAGCGCCTCGTTTTTGCCGGCGTCCGCCGTTTCCTCCGTTTTCAGCGCGCCCGCCGCGTCGGCGTCGACGCGCAAAAACTTCACCTTTTCGTTTTTCCCTTCGAGGAAGGAGATATACTGGGTGTCGACGAACTTGTCGAAGAGGCAGATCCCGATCCCCTCGTCGGTGTAAAGACGGACGAACTGCGCCTGCGCGACGGGGTCGGTCGCGTAGTAGACCTTGTTTTCGTTCTTTTCCTTCGCCGCTTCCAGGTATTCGGAGAGCGTCTTATACCCGCCGCCGCAGATCGGCAGGAGCATCGCGTCCTTGGCGCGGTCGTAGAACTTTTCGTCGCAGATGCAGCTGTATTCGGTGAAGAGGCGGATGTCGTTCCAGATCTTTTCGTAGCCCTCGCGGTCGTTTTCCTTCATCGAAACGAGCTTATCCGCCACCTTCTTGACGATGAAGGCGGCGATCTTTTTCACGTACCCGTTGCTCTGGAGGTAGCTGCGGGAAACGTTGAGCGGCAGCTCGGGGCAGTCGAGCACCCCGCGCAGCATAAGAAGGTACTCCGGCACGACCTCTTTGATATTGTCGGCGACGAAGGTCTGGTTGTAGTAGAGCTTGATCTGCCCCTCGACGTTTTCAAAGTCGTTTTCCTTGCGGGGGAAGAAGAGGATCCCCTTGAAGTTGAGCGGATAGTCCGCGCTGATATGGACGGTGAGCAGGGGCTCCCGCCAGTCGCCGAACACCTTGCGGTAGAAGGCGGTGTATTCCTCCTTCGTGCACTCGGACGCCGGTTTGAGCCAGAGGGGCGCGGTGTCGTTGATCGGCTTCGGCTCCGCCGGTTTTTCGTTCTTTTCCTCCCCCTCCGGCTCCTCGCCGCAGGAGAGGTAGATCGGCTCCGGCATAAAGGAGCAGTATTTGTCGAGGACGGAGCGCAGCCGCGCCTCGTTTGCAAACTCCTCGCCTTCCTCGTTCAGGTGCAGGACGACGGTGGTGCCGCGTTCGGCCCGCCGTTCGTCCGGCCCGATCTCGTACTGTCCCGACGCGTCGCAGGAGAAGCGCACGGCTGGCGCGCCGGTAAAGGATTTCGTATAAACGTCCACCGCGTCGGCGACCATAAAGGCGCTGTAAAACCCGAGCCCGAAGTGCCCGATGATCCCGCTGCCGGCTCCCTCGCCCTCGCCCTCGTACTTTTTGATGAAGTCGAGCGCGCCGGAGAGCGCGATGCTGCAGAGGTACTTCTGCACCTCCTCCTCGGTCATGCCGATCCCGTTGTCGGAAACGGTCAGGGTCTTTGCGTCCGGGTCGAGCGCGACTTCGACCTTCAGGGCCTCGGTATCCGCCTCGGTCTCGCCGAGAGAAACGAGACGCCGCAGCTTCGTTTCCGCGTCGATCGCGTTGGAAACGATCTCCCGCAAAAAGATCTCCTTATCGGAGTAGAGCCATTTTTTGATGACGGGGAAGATATGCTCGGCCTCGACCGAGATCCCGCCTCTGCGGGCCCCGTTTTCCTGTTCAGACAATGAAAAAACCTTCTTTCCTTACATGAAATGATCTATACAACCCGCCTTATCGGCCGATGTATCGGATTTTGCCCCATTTGCCGCCGACCTTGACCCACGCCTCGCCGTTCGGGGCGAAGGTGCGCGCTTCCTCAAAGTCGAAGGGAAAGAGGGGAGAGCCGTCCTTCTGAATAAAGCCGGCTTTGCCGTCCGCCGTTTTCACGGCGGCGACCCCGTTGCGGTAGCTGCCCGCGTACAGGTAGGCGTTGTGGGTCACGGTGCCGCCGTTTTGGTCGTAGTAGCGCCACTCGCCCTCCTCTTCGGCGGCGGCAAGCCCGTCGGAGTATCCGCGCGCGCAGGTGAGAGCGGGGGAGGTAACGGCCTTTCCCTCCACCAGAAGGAGGAAGGTGGGCGTCTGCCCCTCGATCTCTTTTCCGAGGTCAAGGCAGGGAAGCGCGCCGGTAAAATAGGAAATATCCTTGGCGGTGAGATAGAGAACGCCGTCCGGCTCCGTCACGGCGACCGAGCCGCGGGCCGTATCGTAAAAGATCCGGGAAAGACCCCCGTGTCCTCTTACCGTTACCGGCTGAAGATCCTTGTCGTAGAAGACGTGGTCGCGGTCAACGAAGGAGCGGCAGGCGCCGCACCAGCTCATCTCCTTTTCCGCGGGAACGGCAACGCTGCCGTCCGCGGCGAGCAGACCGTAGCGCCCCTCCGCGTCGCGGTAGTAGGCGCAGGAAAGGATCGCGGGATCCGCGTCCTGATCGGCGACGTTGAAGTAGGGGAACCCGTCGAAAAAGATCGCCTCAAAAACGGGGATCACGTCCGGGTAGTCGTAAACCGGCTCCACGGTAAAGGCGTACGCCTTCGGGGAGGAGACGGGCTCGGTTTCCGCCGGCGCCGTTTCCGACGCGGTTTCCGCCGGGAGCGTTTCCGCCGGGAGGGAAACGGTCGTTTCCGCGGTCTCCGGGTCCCCGGTGAGCGGCGGCAGCGGCGGGCTCTCCGGCGTGCAGGCGGCAAGCGCCGCGGCCGTCAAAAAAAGCGCGAGCAGCAGACAAACGGTTTTTTTCATGGTTTCCTCCTTTCGGCGGGCGCGTCCGGACCGTCTTATCTATTATATACGGATAGAAAAAAGATTTCAACCTTTTTTTGTGAACGAGTCTGCTTGACACGCCGTCTTTTTGCGTGCTATACTGGTCGTACCGGCGCTGCCGGAACAGAGTAGGAAGATACGTGCTGACCGGAAGGTCTGAGTGCCGCGGGGACGGGGAGTTGTCCCGCGGACGAACGCGCAAGCGGCAGGGTGTCTTCCGCATCCCGCTGTTGCATTCGCAGTCCTTTTCCTCTGCCGATGTGATGACGGGTCATAAAGCGGAGGTGTTTTTTTATGCGCAAAAAACCTTTTCTCGCTCAAATGATCCGGACCGCCATGCTGATCGCGCTTGCGGTCGTTCTGGATCGTTTCGTCCCGGTGATGTTCACCGAGACCGTCAAGATCACCCTGACCTTCGTCCCCGTCGTGATCGCCGCCTCTCTCTACGGCCCGGCTGGCGGCGCCGCCGTCTGGGGCTTTTCCGATCTGCTCGGAGCGATCCTCTTTCCCCGCGGGCCGTATTTCCCCGGCTTTACGGCAACGGCGGCGCTCAAAGGGGTGATCTTCGGGCTCGCTCTCGGCGGGAAGAAGCCGAAGTTCTTTCCCCACGTTCTCCTTTCCACCCTTCTCGCCAACCTTGCGGTCGGGCTTGCGCTCGATACGCTCTGGATCGCCGTTTTGTACGGAAGGGAGACCTACTGGGG
This sequence comes from uncultured Clostridia bacterium, assembly GCA_946410595.1. Classification (GTDB taxonomy): domain Bacteria; phylum Bacillota; class Clostridia; order Oscillospirales; family CAG-272; genus RUG12395. Next base: position 24,726 of record CAMKAU010000002.1, on the reverse strand, counting down.
CTATTTTATCACCCGGATCCCGCAGTTCGCCGCGCTTACCGCGCTGCAGCTTTGCCTGATCCCGCTCCTCACGCGCCTCTGTGAGAGACTGAAAAAACAGGACGGGACGAACCGATGATGACCTACGAAGAAGCGCTCTCCTATATCGGCCGGGTCGCTTCCCTCGGCAGCCGCCCGGGGCTTTCCCGGATCCGGGAGCTCTGCCGCCTGCTCGGCGACCCGCAGGACTCTCTCCGCTTCATCCACGTTGCCGGCACCAACGGCAAGGGCTCCTTCTGTTCGATCCTCTCCTCCGTTCTCACGGCGGCGGGCTACCGCGTCGGTCGCTATACCTCGCCCTACGTCCTCCGCTTCAACGAGCGGATCGCCCTCGGCGGCCGCCCGATCGGGGATCGGACCCTCGCGCGGCTCACGGAACGGGTCAGGAGTGCGGCGGAGAAGATGGCGGACCCGCCCACCGAGTTCGAACTCGTGACCGCGATCGGGTTTTGTTATTTTAAGGAAAAAAAGTGCGACCCCGTCGTGCTGGAGGTCGGGCTCGGCGGCCGGCTCGACGCGACCAACGTCATAAACACCCCCCTCCTCTCGGTCGTAACGGGGATTTCCCTCGACCACACCGCCATCCTCGGGGACACCGAGGAGGCGATCGCCGCGGAAAAAGCGGGCATCTTCCGGCCGGGCGTTCCCGTCCTCTGCGGCTGCGCCCGGGGGACCCCCGCCGCCGCCGTTATCGCAAAAAAAGCGGCGGAGAAGGGCTGCCCCCTCACCTACGCCCGCGAAAAGCCCCTTTTGGTCAAACGCGCCGTCCTCGGGGAGACGGTCTTTGATTACGGGGAGAGAAAGGACCTCTCGATCCGCCTCTCCGCGCTCTATCAGCCGCAAAACGCCGCCGCCGTTCTCGACGCGCTCCCGCTGCTTGCAAAAGCGGGCTATCCCGTCGGGGAGGAGGCGCTTACCCGCGGGCTCCGGCTCGCCAGATGGCCCGCCCGCTTCGAGCGGCTCGCCGCCCGCCCCGCCGTCGTCTTCGACGGCTCGCACAACCCGGAGGGGATCGCCGCGCTCTGCGAGAGCGTGCGGCATTATTTCCCCGGCGTACGCCCGCTCCTTCTCACCGGAGTGATGCGCGATAAGGATCACGCCGCGATGGCGCGCCTTCTCTCCCCCCTCGCGGAGGAGGCGTTTGCCTTCCCGCCGCGGAACCCCCGCGCCCTCGATCCCGCCGTTCTCGCCCGCGAATACGAGGAAAACGGTGTTCCCGCTCACGCCTTTTCGTCGGCGCCGGAGGCGCTCGCCGCCGCCCTTGCCGCCGCAAAGGAGAAAAAGCGCCCCCTCCTCATCTGCGGCTCGCTTTATTCCTACGCCGAGCTGCGCCCCCTCTTCGGAAAAGGGAAGGGAAAAGAATAACGGCAAAGCGCCGTTCGTTTTTCTCCTTTTCGCGCATATACTGCCTTGAAAGGCGGTGCGTGATGAAAAAAAGGAAAAGAGAACCGGCGGGCGAGCCGCCGGAGGAGCAGCGGGTGGAGAGAGCGCGCCTTTTGCGCGTTTTTTCCCTCCTGGGCGGGGAAACGGGCGCGGAGGCGCTCGCCCTGATCCCGACCGTTTCGGGAGCGCGGGGCGGGGCGGCGATCGGCGCGTTCTATCTGGCGCTCGCCGAGCGTTTTTTCCGGGAGGCGGAGGAGCTGCTCTTTCCCGCGGCGGAGCGTGCCCGCGAGTGGAGCCGCCTGCATCCCGGCGAGCGGTTTTCCCGTCCCGCCGCGCGGCTGGAAATCACCCTACGGGAGAAGCGGACGGTCCGCGGACACCCGGCGCTGGTCTTTTTTGTCGAGTACGCGCTTCTCGTGCGCGGCCGGGCTCAAAAAAGCGAAACGGCACTCCACGTATGGCTTGCCGACCGCGGGATCCTCGTCCGCGGACAAAAACCAAAAATGCGCGAAAAAACCGCAAAAAAAGACAAGAAAATCCGCCGCGAACGATTGCAGAAAGAGTAACGGCGTGCTATAATTATTCAAATAGGCCTTGCGAGGCAAGGTTTTTTGTTTGAAACGATCATCGATCTGCAAGGAAGGAGAACCCGTGATCAGCGAAGCAGTCAAAACGATCCGAGAGGCCGAAACGACGGCCGCGGACATGATCGCCGCGTCGAAAGCGGAGATCGCGGCGCTTCTCGCCGGCGCGCACAACGAGGGAAAAGACCTGTGCGCCAAAGCGGAAGAGGAGGCGGAAGCGATCCGCGCCGACGCGCGGACCCACGCGTGTGAAAAAGCGGAGCAAACGATCCGCGAGGCGGAGAAAAACGCCCGCGCGGAAGCAAAGGAGCTTCTCGCCGCCGCGGCGGGACGGAAGGAAGACGCCGTCCGCCTGATCTGCGAAGGAGTGCGCGCGCAATGGCAATAAGCAAGATGAAACGGCTGTCCGCGTTCTGCCTGCGGGAGGACACGGACCGCCTGATCAAAAAACTGATGCGGCTGCGATGCGTTTCTCTGGAGCGCGCCGAAGAAAACCGCGCGGAGGAGAGCGGGCTGACCCTCTCCCCGCCGGATGAACGGCGCGCCGCTCTGGAGAGCGACGTGGCCGCCACGACGCAGGCGCTGGAGCTGCTCCACCCCTATTCCAAAGCGAAAAAGAAGCTCTTTGCCCCTCCGATCCGCGCGGATCTGGCGGAGTTTGAGCGTTCCGGCCGGGCGGACAAAGCGAAGGAAACGGTCCGCGCCGCCGGAGAGATCCGCCGCAGACTGGCGGAGATCGCGGCGGAACGCGCCCGCACCGAGGGCGATCTTGCCCTCTGCCGCGCGTGGAAGGCGTACGATATGCCGCTCTCCTTTGTTTCCACCCGCCTGACCGAGGTATTTACCGGCAGCTTTCCCGCCGGTACGCCGCTCTCTCTGATCTCCGACGAGCTTTCCGCCCACAGCGCGATGCTGGAGGAGATCGGCGCCGACAACACGGCCCTCTATGTCGCGGTCCTCTGCCATCAGGACGCGGACGACGAGGTCTCCCGCGTTCTCTCCGCGCACGGCTTTCTGCGCGCGGCGTTCCGGGAGATGAAGGATACGCCGGCGGAGGAAGGGGAGCGCGCGCAGCGCCGCCTCGACTCTCTCGCCGAGGAGGAAGGGGCGCTCAAAGACCGCCTTGCTCTCCTCGCGGAGGATATCGCCGATACGGAGATCCTCTCCGATCTGCAAAAGACCTCGCTTGCCGCGCTGGACGCGGCCGGAGGCCTCGCGGGCACGGAACGTACCGATCTGCTCTCCGGCTGGGTGCCGGAAAAGAACGCCGAAAGGGCGGAGGCCGTGCTCAAGCTGTACGGCTGCGCCTACGAGCTCACCGACCCGACGGAGGAGGACGAGCCGCCCGTTCTGCTCGAAAACAAGAGCTTTTTCTCGAACTTCGAGTGGGTCATGGGGATGTATTCCTACCCCCTTTACGGCAGCTACGACCCAAGCGCGGTCATGGGGATCTTTTATATCCTCATCTTCGGCCTGATGTTCGCCGACGCGGGGTACGGCTTTGTCCTTTCCCTCGTCTGCCTGCTCGCCGTCAAGCTCCTGCCGCTCGGGGATACGATGAAGCGGTTTCTCGCCATGTTCGGCTGGTGCGGCCTCTCCTGTATGGTATGGGGCGTTCTGCTCGGATCGTACTTCGGCGATTTCCCGCTGCAGCTGATGAACAATATGCTCGGAATCCGGGCGCCGGAAAGTCTCGCGCTGATGCTCGACCCGCTGCAGAATCCGATGGGCTTTCTCCTGCTTTCCCTCGGCGTCGGCGCCGTCCACCTGATCGCCGGTATGGCGGTGCGCGGCTATATGATGATCCGGCGCGGCCACACGCTTGACGCGATCCTCGATATCGGCAGTCCGTGGCTCCTTTTCGCGGGGATCGGGCTCTTTGCGGCCGGCCTTTCCTTCGGCAAATGGGCGCTGATCGCCGGCGTCGCCGCGATGGTCCTCACGCAGGGAAGAAACGAAAAGAACGTGCTGATGAAGTTCGTCAAGGGTCTCGGCAGTCTCTACGGACTGATCAACTACGCCTCCGATCTGCTTTCCTACTCGCGGATCATGGCGCTCGGACTTGCCTCCGCCGTCGTCGGCCAGGTCGTCAACATTCTCGCCACCATCGGCGGGCCGAGCGTGATGGGCTTTATCGTGATGATCCTCGTGTTCCTCTTCGGGCATCTGCTCAACCTGGCGATCAACCTGCTCGGCACCTTCGTCCATACCAGCCGCCTGCAGTACATCGAGTTTTTCGGCAAGTTTTTCGAGGACGGGGGCGAACCGTTCTCTCCGCTCACGGTTTCAAGCGAGTATGCGGAGGAGCCGCCGGAGACGGCAGCCGACCGCTGACGCGATAAGAACAAGATAGAACAAAATAAGGAGAAAAAGAATTATGACATTCGTTGAACTGCTTTCCCTCGTGTTTTCCGGCAACAACCTCGCCTTCCTCGGCGCGGCGCTTGCCACGATCCTGCCCGGCCTCGGCAGCGCCAAGGGCGTTTCCCTCGTCGGCGAGGCGTCCTCCGGCCTTCTGACCGAGAACCCTTCGATGTTCGGTAAAGCCCTGCTTTTGCAGGCGCTCCCCGGCACGCAGGGCATTTACGGACTGATCACGGCGTTTCTGATCATCTTCAAGACCGGCGCGCTCAGCGCCGCCCCGCTGACCCTCGAACTCGGCCAGGGCGGGTATCTGCTCGCGGCGGCGCTGCCGATCGCGTTCGTCGGTTACTTTTCCGCCATCCGTCAGGCGCGGGTCGCCGCTTCCGGCATCAACCTGATCGCCAAGCGCCCCGACCAGGTCGGTAAGGCCATCACCTCCTCCGCTCTCGTGGAGACCTACGCGATCTTCGCCGTCCTGATCTCTCTCCTGCTCGTCCTCTTCTTCAAAGCGTAAATCCCTTTGATCCCGAAAGGATAACCACATGAACGGTGTTGAAACCATAACCGCGAGGATCCTCGGGGAAGCGGAGTCCGCCGCCCTTTCCGCAAAAGAGGAAGGGAAGCGGCAGGTCGCCGATATTCTCGATTCCTACCGGAGCCGCGCGGACTACCTTCTCGCCGCCGCGCGCGACGACGCGGAAAAAGAGGAAAAAGCGGCCGAGCTGCGGAGCGCCTCCGGCGCCTCCATGGCGCGCCGCCGGATCCTCTTGGAGGCAAAGGCAGAGGCGGTCGCCTCCTGCTATGAGGCGGCGGCGGAGTATTTCCGCTCCCTGCCCGCCGGAGAGTACCGGAGCTTCCTTTTCTCGCTGCTTTATCACGCGCTCAAACAGAAAGAAGAAAACGACGCGTACCTTCGCCGCGCTTACGGCGAGGAGGAGGTCCTCTCCTGCGACGCCTACGTCGTCGTCCTCTCAAAAGAGGACGGTGAAAAGGTCGGCGCCTCCTTCCTCTCCGAGTTTGCCGCGGAGTACGCCGGACGGCTGCCGGAGGAAACGCTGAAAAAGCTCCGGCTGTCCGATCGCCCGGGAAAAACGGAGGGAGGACTGATCCTGCGGTGCGGGGAGATCGAGACCAACTGCACCCTACCCGTCCTCCTCGCAAGCGAACGGGAAAAGAGCGAAGCGCGTGTCAGCGACCTCCTCTTTTCCGATACGAAGGAGTAATCATGCCGATCGCGGATACCGAATTTCTCTACGCAAGCGCGCTGCTTCGCGCCAAGGAGGGACAGGGGATCGCGCGGGAGCGCTTCGAGCGGATGGCGGACGCGCAGTCTCTCGAGGAGATCTGCCGGCTGCTCGGCGAATGCGGGGTCGTCCCCGTAACGGACGGGGAGGGCGGACGCTTTGATCTTGACCGTACGCTCGCCGCCGTCTGGCAGGACGCCGCCGCGCTCGTGCGCCGTCTTTCCCCCGTGGAGGGGCTGTTCGATTATCTCCTCTATCCCTACGACGCAAACGATCTCAAGGCCTGCCTGAAGACGGCCGCCGCCGGAGAGGGAGAACCCGAGGGAATGCTCTTTTCCTGCGGGACGGTCCCCGCGGCGGACGTGCGGAACGCGGTCAAAACGAAGGACTTTTCCGCCTTTCCCCCCGCGATGAAAAAAGCGGCGGAGACGGCGGCGGAGGACTTCGCCCGGACGGGAGACCCGCAGAGCGTGGATATCCCCATCGACCGCGCCTGCTTTGCCGATATGCTCGCCTCCACCGAGCGGGAGCCGTTTCTGCATTCTCTGATCCGCCTGCGGATCGATCTTTACCATATCCGCTGCGCGGCCCGCACGATCCGGATGGGAGAGGCGCTTCCCGCGCCGGAGACCTATCTCAAACGGTTTTTCGTTTCCGGCGGGAATATCCCGACCGGGGAGCTTGCCGAGGCCGTCGGCGGGGGACTTCCCGCTTTGGCGGAGGTCCTCTCTCGGCACGGCGAGCGCGCGCTCGCCTCGGCGGTGGAAAACGGAACGCCCGAGACGCTCGAGCGCGCCTGCGACGACCGCCTGACCGCCGAACTGAAAAAGACGAAGTATCAGCCCTTCGGCGCCGCCGTCCTCGCGGCGTACGCGGGCGCGGCGGAAACGGCCGCCAAGAATATCCGGATCGTCTGCACGATGAAGGCCTCCGGCCTTCCCGCCGGCCTGATCCGGGAAAGATTGAGGGACTGTTATGTATAGGATAGGCGCCGTCGGGGACCGGGACAGCGTGCTCGGGTTTCTCGCTCTCGGGTTTGAGGTCGCGGAGGTCCGCGACGGAGAGGAAGCGGCGGGCGCCGTCCACATGCTGGCGGCAAACGGCTGCGCCGTGATCTTCATTACCGAAAAATACGCCGAGGCGGCCCGCGACGCCATCGAAGGGTACAAAGCCAAGGCGATCCCCGCCGTGATCACCGTACCGGGCGCGGGCGGCAGTCAGGGCGTTGGGATGGCGGCGCTGAAGAGCGCCGTGGAGCGCGCCGTCGGCGCGGATATCCTCTTCAAGTAAGTCCGAATATCCACAAGAAAGGAAACGCACGCTCCGCGTGTGTGCAAAACAATGGTTGAAGGAAGAATCGTCAAAGTTTCCGGGCCGCTGGTCATCGCGGAAGGGATGCGGCAGGCCAATATGTTCGACGTGGTCCGCGTCGGCGAGAAAAAGCTGATCGGCGAGATCATCGAAATGCACGGGGACCGCGCCTCCGTCCAGGTCTATGAGGAGACCGCGGGGATCGGGCGCGGGGACGCTGTCGTTTCCACCGGCGCGCCCCTTTCGGTCGAGCTCGGACCCGGGATGATCCAGAACATCTACGACGGGATCCAGCGTCCGCTCGGCACCCTTTTTGAAAAATACGGCACCAACCTCCTGCGCGGCGTCGACGAGCCGGCCCTCTCCCGCGAGACGGTCTGGCATTTCGACGCGTCCGCGGTGGAAGGGGACGAGGTCACCGGCGGCGACGTTCTCGGTACCGTCCGGGAGACGGAGCTCGTCCTGCATAAGATCATGGTTCCCCCGAACGTGAAGGGAACGATCAAACGCATCGCCTCCGGCGACTACCGGGTCGACGACGCGGTCTGCGTTCTGACGGACGGCGCGGGCAAGGAACGGGAGATCACCCTCTGCCAGAAATGGCCGGTCCGTATCGCCCGCCCCTACGCGGAAAAACTTCCGCCCGCCGAGCCGATGATCACCGGTCAGCGCGTGATCGACGCGCTCTTCCCGATCGCAAAGGGAGGCACGGCGTGCGTTCCCGGCCCGTTCGGCAGCGGAAAGACGGTCGTGCAGCACCAGCTCGCCAAGTTCTCCGACGTGGATATCGTGATCTATATCGGCTGCGGCGAGCGCGGCAACGAGATGACCGACGTTCTGCGCGAGTTCCCCGAGCTGAAGGATCCGCGCTCCGGCGAATCGCTGATGAAGCGCACGGTCCTGATCGCCAACACCTCGGATATGCCGGTCGCGGCGCGCGAGGCCTCGATCTACACCGGCATCACGATCGCGGAATACTTCCGCGATATGGGCTATTCGGTCGCCGTTATCGCGGACTCCACCTCCCGCTGGGCGGAGGCGCTGCGCGAGATGTCCGGCCGTCTGGAGGAGATGCCGGGCGAGGAGGGCTATCCCGCCTACCTCACCTCTCGTCTCGCCCAGTTCTACGAGCGTTCCGGCAAGGTCGTCTGCCTCGGGCAGGACCGCCGCGGCGGCACGCTGTCCGCCATCGGCGCCGTCTCGCCGCAGGGCGGCGATATTTCCGAGCCCGTCACGCAGGCAACGCTGCGTATCGTCAAGGTCTTCTGGGGCCTGGAGGCGGGGCTCGCCTACCGGCGCCACTTCCCGGCGATCAACTGGCTCAATTCCTATTCGCTTTACAAGGACCGGCTCGACCCCTGGTTCGGGGAAAACGTTTCCCGCGACTGGATGAAAAACGTCGGCCGTCTGATGACGATTTTGCAGACCGAAAGCGAGCTCGACGAGATCGTCAAGCTCGTCGGCGTGGACGCTCTTTCCGCTTCCGACCGGCTGACGCTGGAGGTCGCCCGCTCGGTGCGCGAGGACTTTTTGCAGCAGAACGCCTTTGAGGACGGAGACAGCTACACCTCGCTTCCCAAGCAGTTTGCGCTGATGTCGCTCATCCTCTCCTTCTACGACAAGGCGAAGGAGGCGATCGGCAAGGGCGCGGACGTGGAAAAGGTCGCCGTTCTCCCGGTCCGCGAAAAGATCGGACGCGCCAAGTCGACCCCCGAGGAGGCGTACCGCGAAGCGTACGCCGCGATCGACGGGGAGATCGACGCCGAGCTTGCCGCCCTGACGGAAGGAGACAGATAAATGGTACGCGAATTTAAGACGATCGAAGAAGTAGCCGGCCCGCTGATGCTGGTCAAGCAGGTGGACGGCGTCAAATACGACGAGCTGGGGGAGATCGAACTTCCCGACGGCTCGGTCCGCCGCTGCCGCGTGCTGGAGATCAACGGCTCGAACGTCCTCGTTCAGCTCTTTGAAAACTCCGCCGGGATGAACCTCGCGGAGAGCAAGGTCCGCTTTGTCGGCCACGGCGTGGAGCTGCCCGTGTCCCGCGATATGCTGGGGCGCGTCTTCTCCGGCATGGGCGAGCCGATCGACGGCGGCCCCCGCCTGATCCCCGAAAAAACGCTGGATATCAACGGCACGCCGATCAATCCGGCGGCGCGCAACTACCCCTCGGAGTTCATCCAGACGGGGATCTCCACCATCGACGGGCTCAACACCCTCGTCCGCGGACAGAAACTGCCGATCTTTTCCGGCTCCGGTCTGCCGCACGCCAATCTCGCGGCGCAGATCGCCCGCCAGGCGAAGGTCCGCGGCACGGACAGTCGGTTCGCCGTTGTCTTCGCCGCCGTCGGCATCACCTTCGAGGAAGCGGATTTCTTCATTTCCGATTTCCGCCGCACCGGCGCGATCGACCGCACCGTCCTCTTCATCAACCTCGCCTCGGACGCCGCCATCGAGCGTATCTCCGCGCCCCGTATGGCGCTGACCGCGGCGGAATATCTCGCCTATGACTGCGGGATGCACGTCCTCGTCATCATGACCGATATCACCAACTACGCGGAGGCGCTCCGCGAGGTCTCTGCCGCCCGCAAGGAGGTCCCCGGCCGCCGCGGCTATCCCGGCTACCTCTATACCGACCTTGCCACGATGTACGAGCGCGCCGGCCGTAAGGTCGGCTGCGAGGGCTCGATCACGATGATCCCGATCCTCTCGATGCCGGAGGACGACAAGACCCATCCGATCCCCGACCTGACCGGCTATATCACCGAGGGTCAGATCATCCTCTCCCGCGAGATCTACCGCAAGGGCTATCTGCCGCCGGTGGACGTTCTCCCCTCCCTTTCCCGTCTGAAGGACAAGGGCATCGGAGAAGGGAAGACCCGCGAGGACCACGCCGGCACGATGAACCAGCTCTTCTCCTCCTACGCGCGAGGCAAGGAGGCAAAGGAACTGATGGTCGTGCTCGGAGAGGCGGCGCTGACGCCGATCGACCGGCTCTACGCCAAGTTTGCCGACGAGTTTGAAAAACGCTACGTCAACCAGGGCTTTACCGAGGACCGGAGCATCGAGGAGACGCTCGATCTCGGCTGGCAGCTGCTTTCCATCCTGCCGAAGAGCGAGATGAAGCGCATCAAGCCGGAGATTTTGGAGCGGTACTGGCCGAAGAAGGAAGAAGAGACCGGCAGCGGCGCGGTCGGAGCGTAAGCGATGGCGATGGCACATGTCAACCCGACCCGCATGGAGCTGAAAAAGCTCAAGGGTCGGCTCACCACGGCGCGCCGGGGGCACAAGCTGCTCAAGGATAAGCGCGACGAACTGATGCGGCGTTTTCTCCTCGCCGTGCGGGAAAACAAGGAACTGCGCGAGCGGGTTGAAGCGGAGCTGGACGCGATCAATCGGTCCTTTTCCGCCGCCGCCGCGACCACCGATCCCCGTTTTCTGCGGGAGGCGCTGGCGATCCCGAAAAAACGCGCGGAGCTGAAGGTCTCCTACGCGAACACGATGTCGGTTACCGTGCCCGTCTTTCAGGCGGACATTCTCTCGACCGGAGCGGAGGGGGAGCCGGGCTACGGCCTCGCCTTTACCTCCGGGGAGCTCGACGAGGCGGTCGCCGCGCTCTCGCGGCTGCTGCCCGATCTGATCCTGCTTGCCGAGCGGGAGAAGACGGCGCTTCTCCTCGCCGAGGAGATCGAGCGTACCCGCCGCCGCGTCAACGCGCTGGAGTATATTATGATCCCGCAGTACGAAACGGAGATCAAACGGATCTCAATGAAGCTCGACGAAAACGAGCGGGGCAATACCACGCGGCTGATGAAGCTGAAGGATCTGATCCTCGTCGACCGCTGAAGAAAAAAAGCGCGGTCCCCGACCGCGCTTTTCCTTTCGGGAGGGTTTTATGACCGATTATTCCGCGCTCGCAGAGAAGCTGACGGCGCTTGTCGCCGGTGTTTCGCATCCGATCGCCGATCTCGCCAACGCCTCCGCGCTCCTCTACGGCGAGCTGCCCGATCTCAACTGGGCGGGCTTTTATCTCGCCGAAGGAGAGCGCCTGATCCTCGGACCCTTTCAGGGCAGACCCGCCTGTATCGAGATCCCCTTCGGGCGCGGCGTCTGCGGTACGGCCGCCCGGGAGGACCGGACCGTCCTCGTGCCGGACGTACACCTTTTTCCCGGCCATATCGCCTGCGACGGCGCCTCCCGCTCGGAGATCGTGGTCCCGCTGCACGGAGGAGACGGCAGAGTGGCCGGGGTCCTCGACCTCGACAGTCCGCGCATCGGGCGCTTTACCGAGGAGGACCGCGCCGGGCTGGAAACGCTCGCCCGGATCCTTGAAAGAGAAGTCTTTTAAAAACGCGGGGAAAACCAAACGGTTTTCCCCGCGTTTTTTTATTTCAGGAACTTTACGATCCGCGGGCGGAAGCGCGCGGTATAAAAGCGTAAAAAGAGGGAGAGCGCCCGGTCGTAGAGGAAGAAAGCGGCGGCGGCAAGCAGCGCGAAGGCGGTAAGCCAGAGCGCGGCGTTTTCGGGCAGCTCGGCGGAAAAAACGAAAAGCGAGAGCGCGGCGTAGAGAAGGAGCGCGGCGGCGCAGACGCCGCACTTGAGCAGAACGCGCGGGAGCCGCGGCAGTTTTTCCGCGATCCGCTTGAAAAAGGGATAAGCGCCGAAAAAGCAGAGAAAGGAGAGCGCCGCGCCCTTGGCGGGCGCGAGGATGAGAGAGAGGACGCCGGCGGAGAGAAAGCAGCCGAGCGCCGGCAGGACGCCGAACTCGGCGAGCAGAAGAAGGACCGGCAGCGCGGCGAGAGCGGCGACGGCGAAGGTCATCGTGTCGATAAGGGACCCGAGGATCAGAAAAACGGAAGAAAGCGCGGCCAGTACCGCGCAGAGCGCAAGCAGTTTGGCTTTTTTCATATCAGCAGCAGCGGATCAGATCCCCGCCCATGCACTCGCAGCAGCAGTCGGCGCAGAGCAGGGTGTTGCAGATGGTGCAGAAGTCGGCGCCGTCGCTTGCGCGGCGGTAGCTCTGTCCGGCGCCCTCCCCGTAGGAGTAGGCGCCGGTCCCGCCGAACGCCCCGTTGTTCATCATCTGTTTGGCCCGGCGGTATTCCGGATTGTCCGGATCCATATAGCAGGCGGTCTCAAAATACTTGGCGGCGTCGGACGCCCAGCCGCGGCGCAGATAGAGTACGCCCATCAGGTAGTTCCACTCCGCGTTCCGGCTTGCGGCGGGAACGGAATTGAGCAGCAGCTCCGCGTCGGCAAAGCGTCCCTCGTTGATCCTGCGGCGCGCCTCGGAGAAGGCGGAGGAGCCCTGATAGCTCCCCGAGGAGGACGAGGAGGAGCCGCCGGCGCGTTCCTTCTGGATCGCGTCGTACGCCTCGTTCACTTCCTTCATCTTTTCCCCGGCGAGGTCGGCGAGATCGCTGTCGGTGTAATTGTCGGGGTGGTATTTCTTGGCGAGCGCGTAGTATTTCTTTTTGATCTCCGCGTCGCTCGCGGAGCGGTCTACGCCGAGTACTTTGTAAGGGTCGTTCATTCATTCCTCCGTCTTGCCGGAGCGTTTTTCGTCCGTCAGTATCGTTTGCGCCGTGCGGAGCATCCCCTCGCCGACAACGTTGGAGAGGATACGCCCGATCCCGGCGATGCCGGAAAAGTCGATCAGCGCGAGCGCGCGTTCGATCGCGGCCAGCTCGTAGCGGATCCCGTCGAAGATCCCCTCCTTGTCCGCCTCGGTCAGCGTGTCGCGGCCGAAGAGAGCGGCGTAGGGGTTGTAGCGTCCCGCTTTCCGGTCGGAGAGAAAGTCGTCCGCCGCGTCCGCCGCGTAGACGAACTTCCCCGTGTGAAAGCCGATCTCCCGCGCAAGCCGCTCTTCATCGCTCCCCTTCGGCAGTCCGTAGGCAAACACCTCGGCGGTCAGCTCGCCGGAGAGGGAGGCGGGCAGGTCAAAGGAGGCGGGACGCTCGCGCTCGGTTTCGCCGAGTTTTGAGAGGATCGCGGCGCAGCGTTCTTCCAGCTCCGGCAGATCCGCCCGCTTTTTATGGCGGGAGGCAAGCGGCAGGAGAAGGGAGGCGCGCAGCCGCTTTGCGCCCCGTTCGTCCGCTTTGTCGTCCTGCAGTTTTCCGTGGATCAGAACGGCGCTGGCCCGCGCCGCGTAGTCGATCTGCGGGGTGGAGAAGACCGCCTGCCGGCGCTTGAAGGGGTGGAGAAGGCAGAAGATCTTTTTCACTTCAAACGGATCTTTTGTCAGCGCGGTGCGTACGAAAAAGAGGAAAACCGAGTCCCACGTCAGCCCGGCGCAGGAGGCGCAGCCGTTGCACCGGCCCATCGCGCGGCAGACGCCGCAGTAGCCGGCGCGGTAGAGTTCGTATTCCCGCAGGGTCAGCTCCGGCGGAAACGCTTTTACATATCCAAACATACTGCTATTATATAACGGCGTTTTCCCGTTTTACAAGGTGTTTTTTGTAAACAATCTGCGACTTTACGCTTCGGACAGCGCCTCCCGGAGGGAAAAAGCGCGGCCGAGCGCGGTCGAGTAGATCAGGGCGTCCGCAACCGGTCTGCCGTAGATGCGGCGCAGGGCGGCGGCGTAGCAGGAAAGCTGCCAGGCGTACCGTTCGGAAAAGAGAGACGCCGCTTCTTTTTCGGTCGTGCCGGCGGGGAGACGGTCTGTTTTGTAGTCGAAGAGGATCACGTCCTCCCCCTCGAGGAAAAAGCCGTCGATCACGCCCTGCACGGCGAGCTCGCGCCCGCCGAGCGAGGTTTTCAGCGCGGGATCGGTCGTCAGCATCCGCGCGGGGAGAAAACAGTTGAAGCGGAACTCCCGGCGCAGATCCCGGCCCGCCTTGAGCCGCGCGTAGAACGGCGAGGCAAAGAAGGCGTCCAGCTCCCCGAGGCGCAGAGCGCCGAGCTGCCGCTCGGTGAGAAATCCGTCGTCAAGCAGGCGTTTTCCTTCCTCCGCGGCGCCGGTCTTTTCGGCGCGTTCAAACCGGCAGAACTGCAAAAACTGGTGCGTCGCCGTGCCCGCTTCCGCCGCGCCGATCTTCTGCTCGCCGGAGAGAAAGGCGGGCGCGTCCTCAAAGGCGAGCGCCGTTTGGTCGGGTCGCAGGACGGGATCGCGCCCCTCGGCTTCGGGGAGGAGGGGGGAAGCGTCGTCGAGAACGGAGGGGGAAAGCTCGGAGACCGAGAGCTTTGCCGGGATCCGGGTCAGGAACGCGTCGGGGTAGGAAAAGGAGAGGCGCTTTGTCAGCGTTTCCTCGAGGTTCTCGTCCGTGGCGCGGACGGGGGCTTTTGCGGCGGGGCGGACGGGGTCTTCCTCCGTCTCCCCGCCCCCGACAGAGATCTTTGCAAGGTCGGGGTGAGCGAGCGCCGCCGTCGCGGCGCAGAGGATCTTGTTATCAAAGAGACCGGGGGAGGGAAGCGGGTAGAAAAACCGCTCCGTTTCCGCCTTTTCGAGGACCTTGTCCGTCGCGGCGGAGGTAAGGTAGAGACGTTCCTTTGCGCGGGTGAGCGCCACGTAGAACAGGCGTTTTTCCTCCTCCGAGCTTTGCTTTTTGTTGGCAAACTCGACCGCGAGCCGCAGCGGATTTTCGATTTTGACAAAGCCCCGCTCGTCGGGAACGGCGGACGCCGCCCCGGCGGAAAGGGAGAAGGAGAAGAGGTTGTTTTTTTCGGAGCCGCCGTCTCCGTCGCACCGGATGAGGAAAACGGCGGGGAACTCCAGCCCTTTCGAGCCGTGGATCGTCATCAGGCGGACGCTGTTCTCGTCGGGAAGGGTGAGCTCGCGGGAGCGGCCGCTCGCTTTTTCCCGCTCCAGATACTCCACAAAACCGCCAAGCCCCTTGCCCGCGTCGGCGGGATAGGAGCAGGCCAGCCGGTAGAGGGCGTCGAGATCGGAACCGACCGCGGCGGGCGGAGAGTCCGAGGCGGCGGCCAGCGCCGCCCGCGTTCCCGCGTCAAAGAGGAGAGAACGCGCAAACACGGCGACCGGCGCGCGGCGGGCGCGTTCGCGCAGGGCGGAGAGCGTTTCGGCGGCGCGTTTCGCCTTTTCGCCGAGCGGGCTTTCCTCCCCGCCCCTGTCGCGCAGCTTTTCCCAGAGGGTGGGACGCTTCGCCTGCGAGAGACGGAAAAACTCGTCCGCCGAGAAGGCAAAGAGCGGGGAAAGGAGGACGGACGCCAGCGGGACGTCCCGCATCGGGTTGTCGACCGTTTCAAATAAGGATACGGCGAGGGAAACGTGCGGGTTTTCAAACAGGGGCTTCGGCTTCAGCGTCGTATAGGGAATGGAGCGCTCCTCCATCTCCCGGATGAGCGCGCGGGAAAACTTATCTTTGCGGAACAGCACGGCCACGTCCCCGCAGGTAAAGGGGGAGCCGTCCGCCTTTTTTTCCTCCCGGACGAGGCGCTCAATCTCGTCGCACACGGTCCGCGCCTCGGCGATCTGTCGGTCGGCCGCCCGTTTTTCGCCGCGGAACCGCACGAGGATCCGGACGGCCGCGGCGCGCGCCTTGTCCGGCGCGCCCGAGCCGGAGCCGAAGACCAGCTCGTCTTCTTTTGTATAGAGGAAGGAGCCGCCGGCAAAGAGGGGGGCGACGGCGGCGTTGGCAAAGCCGAGGATCGTTTCGCTGCTGCGGAAGTTCTCCGCCATAAAGACGGAGGAGATCCCCTTATCGGGGTCCGCCGCCTCCCGGCGCAGCGAGTCGAGGATCGAGGGGTCCGCGCCCCGGAAGGCGTAGACCGACTGCTTCACGTCCCCGACGATAAAGCGGTTTTTGCGGGTAACGGCGTCAAAGATCTTCTTCTGGATCGGGTTGACGTCCTGATACTCGTCGATATAGACCCGGTCGTAGCACGCCGCGACCGAACGCGCCGTGTCGCTGAGCGACCCGTCCTCGCGGTAGAGGATGCGCAGCACGTAGTGGGCGATATCGGAAAAGTCGCAGATCCCCCTCTCGCGTTTTGCTTTTTCCATCCGCGTTTCCACGGCAAGGAGATAGTCCGCCAGCGCGCGCGTAAGCGCCGTTCCGCGCCGGACCGTCTCCCGCGCCTCCGCTTCGCTCTGGACAAAATATCCCGCCCAGTAAAGGGCCGTCTTGCGGTATTCGTCGATAAAATCTTTCAGGATCGCGCGCATAGAAGGGTCAACGTCCTTCTGCTTGCTCCCAAGCGGCACGACAGAGCGGGAGCGCAGCGCTTCGGCCGCTTTGGCGTAGCTTTCCGAGAGGGCGGATTCAAACGCGCGGAGAAACGCCGTTTCCGCTTCGGCGGCCTTGCGGTAGGGGTGGTCCCCGTTCATCTCTTCCATCGCGCGCTCGAAACGCGCGCGGTAGAGCCGGCAGTCCGAGGCGAGCGCGCCGGAGAGGATCCGGCCCGCTTCCGTCAAGAAGAGCTCGCCGTCCGCCGCTTCCGCTTCCTCGGCGTAGCGGGCAAGACGGGCGCATCCCTCCGGCAGGATGCGCAGCGCGGTGTAGAGGGATCGCATCGCGGGGAGGAACTCTCGCTCCCCCCGGAAATTGGCGAACACGCCGACCAGCGCGATGAAATCGGTGTCGTTTTTCTCAAAGCGGAGCGCCTCCTCGGAGAGCAGCGTTTCGTCGAGGAGGGGGTCGATCTCCGCGCCGTCGGTCAGACGGAGGGCGGCGGGGAGGCCGATCCGGTCCTTCTCCGAACGCAAGAGATCCTGATAAAAGCTGTCGATGGTGGAGATCGAGGCGGAGGGGAGCAGGAGAAGCTGCCGCGCGAGATGCTCGTTTTCGGGGGCCGCTTCCAGCCGCTTTTCCAGCTCGGCGCGCAGACGGCTCTTTAACTGGGCCGCCGCCGCGCGGGTATAGGTCACCGCCAGCACGCGGGAGATGGAGCCGGGGCGGTCGCCGTCCGTGAGATAGCGCAGGATATTCTCCGTCAGCACGGCGGTCTTGCCGGAACCGGCGGCGGCGCAGACCACGGTATCGCCCGCGGCGGCGATCGCCTCTTTCTGCGCGGCGGTCCAGATCCTTTCCTCACTCATGGCTCTCCTCCTTTCCGTCCGTTTTTTCTTCCTTTTCGCTCTGTCCGCGCTCCGTCAGCGGGAGGCGGCAGACCGCGCCGTAAGGGCAGAAATCGCACTCCGGGCCGTCCGGCCCGTCGGCGGCGGCGCGTACGTCGCCGGTCAGCAGGTTTTCCGCCATTTCGCTTATCTTTCCCCACACCGCGTCCCGCAGCTCGTTAAACTCCGGGGCGGAGAGGGTAAACTGTTTCCGGTTTTTCGGATCCATCCGGCTCATTTTCTGCGCTTTTTCGGAAAAAGAGGAGAAAAAGACGGGATCCAGCGCCTGCTGCACCCGCTTTTCCGCGAGGACGATGCCGTAAAGCGCCACTTCCTCACGCTCGAGCGTTTCGTATTCTTCGTCGCTCGGCGCGCGCGCCTTCTTCTTTTCCGGCGGTTTTGCGATGCAGTAGAGCATCCCGGCGGGGAGGACCTTCCCCTTTTCCGTTTTTCCGGCGCGGGAAAAGAGCCCGGCGTTCTTCTCGTCGCAGAGCGCAAAGAGATAGAGGGGGAGCTGGAGGGAGCGCCCCCGGTCAAGGTCGGAGAGGGTAAAGGTCTTCTGTCCGGTCTTGTAGTCGATCACCCGGACGTAAACGTTGCCCGCGCCGTCGGCGAGGACGTCCGCGCGGTCGACCGTCCCGGAGAGGATCGCCCGTCTGCCCCCGGAGAGGGGGAGAACGGCGGGGGCGGGTCCGTTTGCGGCGTCGAAGCGGATCTCCGTTCCGAAGGTGGTAAAGGCGGAAGACGACAGCTCCCGCGCCAGCTGCCGCGCGACCGGCGCCACCCCCTCCGTCAGACGGGTAAACTTCATTTTCAGCAGCGCGTCGTCCCGCCGCTCGGGCGGGCAGAGACGCTCAAACTGCTCCCGGCCGAGCCGGCGCACCTCGCCGGGGATCTCCTCCTCGCGGATCTTCCCCTCGGAGAGCGCAGGGACCAGCTTTTCCAGCACGGCGTGGACGTAGGTCCCCGCGTGGTTGGCGGCAAGGTCCGGCCGGGCGTCTTCCTTGACTTTGGAAAGATAGCGGAGCAGATAGGAAAAATGGCAGTTCGCGTAGCTTTCCAGCTGCGATTGAGAGAGCGTGAGATCGCGCGGAAAACAGCTTTCCCGCGTGGAGGAGGAGAGGAAGGCGTCCGGCGTTATCTCCGTACGGGGCGCCGGGTCGCCCGTTTTTTCCAGAGCGGCGCGTACGGCGGCCGCGTCCGGCGCTCCCTCCCCGGCCAGGAGGAGGTAGTTTTCCGCGGAGCGCCGGTCGGAGAGAAAGGCGGGGGAGGCGGGGTCGTAAACGACGAGCCGCGCCGCGGGAAAGAGCCGCTTTGCCCGTGTAAAGGCGGCGGCCTCCCGCTCGGCGTTCCCCTCCTTGGAGACGGTGAGATGGCAGACCATCGTCACGCTCTCCGAGGCGAGGGAGAGCGCCCGGGAGAAAAAGTAGAACTCCCGCGCGGTCAGGATCGCCGCGTCCCGCGTCAGCTCGATGCCGGCGTCGGCGAGCAGGCGTTTTTCCCGCTCGGAGAAAAACCCTTTGACCGAGACGGCGGCGGGGAACTCTCCCTCCCGCACGCCGAGCAGGTAAACGTGCCGGACGCCGGAGGCGCGGAGGGTATCGGCGGAGCCGACGGTCACGGCGTCGGAGGAGGTCGGGATGGCGGAGAGGTCGGAGTCGGAGAGGAGCAGCCGCATCAGATCGGAAAAACCGCGCGCGTCGACCGTCTCCTCTCCCGCCGCGCGTACCGCGGTGTCAAGGGCGGAGAGCAGCGCGTTCCACACGCCCGCTTCCTCGTTTGCCGCCCGCGTTTCGCCGGCGGCGCGCAGACGGGCGGCTTCCTCCTCCATCTTCCCCCGTACCCCGGAGGAGGAGAGAAGGGCAAAGGCCGCTTCCGCCGCCTCCTTCACCGTCAGTTTATCCCGGCGGAGGGCGGCGTCGAAGGGGGCGAGGAGGGAATAGAGGCGCTCCCGCACCCCGTTGATCCGGGCAAGCGTATCGGCGGCGTAGGGGTCGCGTCCGTCCCCCTCGAAGCCGTTGACGCTCATCGTAAAGGGCGCGCCGGAAAAGAGATCGCGCCGCGTAAGCGACCAGGTCTTCGCGTAGCAGAGATAGAGATCGCAGTCGTCGTCGGAGAGGGGGAGACAGCCGGATTTTAACAGGGCCTTCACGTCCTCGCGGCGGTACCCCCGCGCCGCGCAGGCGCAGGCGGAGAGGAAAAAGCGGACGGCGGGTCGGTCGTCGAGCTTGCTGCCGTGCGCGAAAAAGGCGGGGATCCCGTGCTCCCGCAGCGCCGGCTCTAAGATCGCTTCCCAGGCGTCAAGCGAGCGGACCACCACCGCAAAATCGGCGTAGCGGCACCCTTCCTCGCGGATCCGCCGCGCGAGATCCGCGGCAAGGAACTCCGCTTCCGCCAGCTCGTCTCCGGCGCGTACGAGGCGCAGCGCCTCCCCCGGATCGTCCGGGAAGACCGCCTCCCGCCCCGCGTTCCAGAGCGAGGAGGAGAGCCGCCGCAAAACGGGGTTTTCCGTCCGGCGGTTTTCGCCAAGCGTTTCGACGCGGACGGGGACGGAGAGCCGCTCGGCGATCGCCTCCAGCCGCGCCGCCGTGTCGCGGATCTCGGCAAGCCAGATCCCGCCGCCCCGCGGAGAGCCGCCGAGGGTAACGGTCACCGAGTCGGCCTGCCGCAGCAGCTGTTCGATGATCGCGTACTCCTGCCCGGTAAAGCTGGTAAAGCCGTCGAGAAAGATCTCGCAGCCGCGGAAAAAATCGTGGGTTTTCAGGACGGAGATCAGGATATCCCCGTCGTGCCCGGCGTCCCCGCCCGCCTCCTCCATCAGCGCGGTATAGGCCGAGAGGATCAGCGCGTATTCCTCCAAAAGGGAGGAGAGCCGCCCGTCGCCGGAAAGGGAACGCGCGGCGGCGGAGAGCTTGTCCGGGGAGACGGCGGAGTCGATGAACTCCCCCACCACCCCAAGCCGTTCCTTGACGCGCTCGGGGCTGGTCTTGTCGGGGAAGGGAAGATTTTGCATCACCCTCCACATGACCGCCCGTTTCAGGTTCTTCCCGGCGTGCGTACGGGCAACGCCCCCCACCGAACGGAACACCGCGTTCGCAAGGCGTGAAAAATTATCCACTTCCACAAAAAGCGGCGCTTGCGGGGGCAGGGAGGAGAGGATCCGCCCCTCGGCGGAGACGGTCTCCTGCTCGGGACAGATAAAGTAGATGCGTTTTTCCTTGCCGGGCGCGGCGGAAAGCGCCTCCCGCGCGCGGGCGATGCAGGTTTCCGTTTTGCCGCTGCCGGGCAGACCGCAGAGCAACGTCAGCATGGCGTTTCCTCCTTTTCACGCTCGTCGGGACCGTACAGGATCTCCAGATTGCGCAGGACCGTTTCCCGCTTCCGCCAGGCAAAGGCGCGGCGGGCGAACGCCTCGTCGTCCAGCGCCGCGAGGGCGCGGTAGTCGAGCCGCTCGATCCGGTCCCGCCGGAAGTAGGCGAGCGGGGTTTCCAGCGTGCCGCGCGCTGCGGCGTTTTTCGTCACGGGGCAGACCCTTTGGCAAACGTCGCACCCCCACACGCTGCCGAGGCGGCGGAGGCGGTCCTTTTCCTCTTCGGTGAGCGTCCCCTTTTTCTGCGTCAGGGCGGAGAGACAGACAAAGTTTTCCCCTTCATAATAACCGGGGCAGGCGCGGCGGCAGGCGCCGCAGTGCAGACACAGCTCCGGCGCCGTCCTCGGGGGCAGCCCCCAGTCCTCCGGGGAAAGGTCGCTTACCGCCTCGCCGAGGAAGACGAAGGAGGAGTAGTCCTTTGTCAGAAAAAGGTGGTTTTCTCCGCAGGAGCCAAGCCCCGCCCGCTCGGCGGCAAGCGTTTCGCGGAAGGGGGACTTGTCGGCGAAAAAGGCAAAGCTCGCCCGCGGCCGGAGCTCCCGCAAAACCGGCTCCAGACGGGAGAAAAGCCCCGCGCAGTAGGCGTGGTAGTCCGGCGCCGCCGCGTAGGCGGAAAAGTTCTCCGGGTACCCGGCAAAGTAGGGAACGCAGATCACGAGAAGCGAGCGCACGCAAAAGCCCCCCTCGGGCGCCGCGGCGCCGCCGTCAAGACAGAGACGGGCGCGGCGCAGCCGCTCCGGCGAGGAGAGGAGGTCGGGCGTCATCGGGGCGACCCCCCACAGGGAGAGACGCTCTTTTTCGAAAAAAGCGGAAAGTTGTTGTTTCATATCCCTATTTTATCAAAGCCGACGCGAAAAAGCAACCGCAAACGAAGGGGATGGGACAAAAAAAGGACGCGTCCCGCAAAGAATTGACAAACGGACCGCTCTGTGCTAAAATAATACGGAAAACCATCCGGAAGGGACGAATATGGAAGAAGCGAAAAAAGCGAAGGTCGTATATAACGATACGAGTATCGAAAAACTGGAAGGACCCGACCGGGTCCGCAAGCGTCCGGCCGTTATCTTCGGTACGGAGGGGCTGGAGGGCTGCGAGCACGCGGTCTTCGAGATCCTCTCCAACTCCATCGACGAGGCCCGCGCCGGCTACGGCAAGCAGATCACCGTCACGGTGTTCGCCGACAAATCGATCGAGGTGGACGATAACGGGCGCGGCGTGCCGCTCGGATATAACGAAAAGCAGCAGGACTGGAACTGGCATCTCGTCTTCTGCGAGCTCTACGCCGGCGGTAAATACAACAACAAAGACAAGGACAGCCCCTACAAGTACCCCCTCGGCACCAACGGTCTCGGCGCGTGCGCGACCCAGTACGCGTCGGAGTATATGCGCGTCCGCTCCTACGACGGCGCCTTCGTGCGGGAGATGAACTTCAAAAAGGGCTTTCCCGTCGGGGAGCTTTCCGAGCGGGAGCTGGAAAAAAAGGAACGCCGCACCGGCACCGTCATCCGCTGGAAGCCGGATATCGAGGTCTTCACCGACATCAACATCCCGGTCGAATACTTTGCGGATATGCTCCACCGCCAGTCGGTCGTCAACGCCGGGCTGCGCTTTATTCTGCGGGTGGAGAAGGAAAAGGGCGGCTTTGAGGAGACGGAATACGTCTACGAAAACGGCATCACCGATTACGTCGGGGAGCTGGCGGGCGACCGCGCGCTGACCGCCACCACCTTTTTCCGGACCGAGATGCGCGGCCGCGACCGCGAGGATATGGAGGACTACGACGTCCTCGCGGAGATCGCCTTCTGCCTGACAAACGGCGTCAGCGCGATCGAGTATTACCACAACTCCAGCCCCCTTGACCACGGCGGAGCGACCGAGCGCGCCGCCCGCGCCGCCTTTACCTCCGCGCTCGACAAGGCGCTCAAAAGCGCCGGCAAATACAACAAAAACGAGCAGAAGGTCACCTATTCGGATATCGAGGAGTCGCTCGTTCTCGTGATCAACAGCTTCTCCTCCGACGCCTCGTACGAAAACCAGACCAAAAAAGCGGTGAACAACCCCTTCATCCAGAAGGCGGTCACCGAATACCTCGCCCGGCAGCTGGAGATCTACTTCCTCGAAAACCGCACCGACGCCGAGCTTTTCATGAAGAACGTGCTCCTCAACAAACGCAGCCGCGAGGAGGCGGAAAAGAGCCGCGTCGACTTCAAAAAGACGCTCGGCAAGCGCAGCGACGACGCCGCAAACCGGGTGGAAAAGTTCGTTTCCTGCCGCTCGAAGGACAAAAACGTCCGGGAGCTTTATATCGTGGAGGGCGACTCCGCCATGAGCTCCTGTAAGCTCGGGCGGGACGCCGAGTTCCAGGCGATCATCCCCGTGCGCGGCAAAACGCTCAACTGTCTCAAGGTCGGCTACGACCGCATCCTCAAAAGCGAGATCATCGTCGATCTTTTGCGCGTGATCGGCTGCGGCGCCGAGATCAAAGGCAAAACAAAGGAGACGAAGGACGGCTTCCGCCCGGAGGACCTCGCGTGGTCGAAGATCATCATCTGCACCGACGCGGACGAGGACGGCTTCCAGATCCGCACGCTGCTTCTTACCATGTTCTACCGGCTGCTGCCTACGCTGATCAAGGAAGGCAAGCTCTTTATTGCGGAGTCCCCGCTCTTTGAGATCACCGCGAAGGATAAGACCTTCTTTGCCTATACCGAGGAGGAAAAGGATAAGATCCTCGCCGGACTCGGCAAGCAGAAGGCGACGGTCCAGCGCTCCAAAGGTCTCGGCGAAAACGAGCCGGAGATGATGTGGGAGACGACGATGAACCCCGCCACCCGCCGCCTGGTGGCGATCACCCCGGCGGACGCGAAGGAGACGGACGAGATCTTCGAGCTTCTGCTCGGCGACAACCTCGCCGGCCGCAAAAAGTATATCGCCGACTACGGCAAGTTCTATATCAAGGACGCGGATATCTGACGCGTCGCAGTGGAAAAAATGAGAAAAGCCCTTTTGCTGTGCGCAGAAGGGCTTTTTCCTTTCAAAAACCGATCGCGGCGGCCCCGCCGGCGCGGGAAAAAAAGCGATCGGCTCGCAAAACGCGCGGTTTCCGTACGAAAAATATAGTTTTTTTATGCTTTATTTGGTAATCCCCCGGTCTTTCTTGCTTTTTCTTTTTTGGTGTGTTATGCTGAAACTGCCAAAAAATCTAAGGAAAGGAATTTGCCATGAAAAAAACGGTTTCTCTTTTGATCAGCGCGTTTCTCCTTGTTTCTTTCTGTACCCTCCTCGCCGTTCCCGCGGCGGCGGACGAAGCGGTCGTCTATGTTAAGGACGGCGGGACCGGAGACGGCTCCTCCGCCTCTTCTCCCCTCGGCAGCTTCGACGCCGCGCTCAAGGCGCTCGCCTCCACCGGCGGCACCGTGAAGGTGGTCGACGCCGTCACCCCGGTCGGCAACACCGAGGCAAAGGCCGAGATCACGGGCTTCTACTACGCGGAACCTGCGCACGAACAGCGGATCACGATCACCTCCGCCGATCCCGCGAACAAGGCGGAGCTCGTCTTCTCCTCCGAGTGCCAGTGGTACGCGCTCTCCGGTCCGACCACCTTTGAAAATCTGAAGATGGTCAACGAATTTGAGGGCTACGTACGCATCCTTGCCCGCGGCAACCATCTTGTGATGGGCGAAGGGCTTGAGATGTATAACGGCGAGACCCTGCAGACCGCCTACGACGTGTTTGACAACACGATGAAGGGCTTTACCCTCATCGGGATCACCAACGTCGGCGCGGAGTACGAAGGGATGCTCGCCGCGGACACGAAGATGACCATCAAGTCCGGCGTCTACTTCCTCGTCCAGGCGTATACCCGCAAGCTGGCTGAGATGTCCGTCCATACCGGGAACTGCTACATGGAGTTCCTCGGCGATTTCGCCGTCCGTCAGATGGGCTTCTCCATTCAGGGCAGCGTCGGCAGCACGGCGAGCGGCGAGGCGTACGTTTACTGGGCGGCCGCGGTGCACAGCTGGCGGATCTTCCCCGGCTACGACGTCCTGGCGACCGAACCCTTTACCGCCAATCTGATCCTCGACGGGAACGCCGACTTCCTCAACGATGGCGATATGCCGCAGAACTTTGTCGGCGCGGGCAAGCTGAAAACGATGAACATCTGGTACAACCCCGAGAGCAAAACGGCGTCGGATTTTGCCGACTGGACGGGCTCCATGTATACGATCACCCAGGCGGACGGCGCCGTGAACGTTGACCTTCTCAAGAACTACACCGGCCCGAATTACCGCCTCACCTCGGAGACCGTCGAGATCAAGACCCAGCAGCCGGCCGAGACGCAGGCCCCCGAGACGAAAGCCCCGGAGACCAAGGCTCCCGAGACCAAGGCGCCCGAGACGAAAGCTCCCGAGACCA
>CAMKAU010000001.1 GCA_946410595.1 uncultured Clostridia bacterium | reverse complement strand
GGCTGGAGGACGTCAATACCGCCGTGATGCCAATCACGCTTCTCTTTATCGCGGGCTTCATGGCCGTGATCCTTTCCCTTGCCTCCGGCTCGGTGGATAACACGCTGATGAAGGTCTGCTCCTATATCCCCTTCACCTCTCCCATGGCGATGTTCACGCGGATCGCGATGAGCACCGTTCCGGGGCACGAAATCCTCGCTTCGGTCCTGATCCTGATCGTATCGGTCGGGGGGATCGGGGTCCTCGCCGCCAGAATCTACCGCGTCGGCGTGCTCCTCTACGGCAACGCGCCGAAGATCGGTTCCGTTCTGCGGATGATCCGCAAAAGTTGATCGGGAGGGAAAACCAGATGACGTTCGGTGAAAAACTCCGCTTTTTCCGCCGCCGGGACGGTTATACCCAGGCGGAACTGGCAGAGCTGCTCGGGATCACGCCGCGCACGCTGATCAATTACGAAAAGGGACGCTGCTGCCCCAAGCAGGCGGACCTTTATATGCGGATGGCGGATCTCTTTGACGTGAAAATGCAGGAACTGATCGGGGACGGGGCTTTCGTCAGCCGTCCGCCCTCCGGCGACGGGAAAACTCCCGCCAAGGAGGCCCGCTCCCTCGTTTTGCGCCTGAACGCCCTCTTCTTCGGCGGCGTCCTCTCCGAGGAGGAGCGCGACCGGGTGATGTACGCCGTCAGCGAAATGT
This sequence comes from uncultured Clostridia bacterium, assembly GCA_946410595.1. Taxonomy (GTDB): domain Bacteria; phylum Bacillota; class Clostridia; order Oscillospirales; family CAG-272; genus RUG12395. The sequence goes on along the minus strand of CAMKAU010000001.1, from coordinate 76,264 downwards.
ACTGGAGGTCGAAAAACGTCAGATGAAACGCCGTATCTTTCTCGCCTCGGGCTCTCCGCGCCGCCGGGAGCTTCTCGGGATGCTCTTTTCCGGCTTTGAGATTCTGCGCCCAGACGCGGACGAAACGAGCGAGGAGCGCGATCCCGCCCTCCTCGTGACCGAGCTATCCCGCCGCAAGGCGCGCGCGGGACGGGAGATCCTTCTGCGGGAGGGGAGGGAAGCGGACTCCCTGATCATCGCCGCCGATACCGTCGTTTACTGTGACGGGCTGATCCTCGGCAAACCGCGGGACACCGCGGACGCGGAGCGGATGCTCCGGCTCCTCTCCGGCAGACGGCACGAGGTCTATACCGGGCTGACCGTTCTCTCGAACGGCCGGGAGGTCTCCGGGTGCGAGGAGAGCGGCGTGCTGTTTTCCCCGATGGAGGAGGCGGAGATCGCCGCCTACGCCCGCTGCGGCGAGCCGGACGACAAGGCCGGCGCCTACGCCGTACAGGGGAAGGGAGCCGCCTTTATCCGCGGGATCGAGGGGTCCTATCACAACGTGATGGGGCTGCCCGTCGAGCGGCTCTACCGCATTCTGAAAAGCTCGTTCGGCTTTTCTCCGGAAGAACTGATCACGCCGGAAAAGAGTGTTTTTTCGGATAAGAAAGTTTGAAAAAGTTATTTACATTACAACAAATTTCTTATATAATCTATGTTGCGATCAAAAAAGTGTAAAAAACGGGGCGTAACATGATTAGCAGAGGTTTTGAAAAACTTTTTTTCGTTTCGGCGGATAAGTTCGACCCCTCCAAGTCCTTCGACGTGGAGATGGCGGGCGTGACGAACCCGAGCGAAAACTATCGCATCGAACGCAACCGGACCCGGATGAACCTGAACAACGTTTCCGTCTTTGAATACGTCATCAGCGGGAAGGGGTATATCGAGTGCGAGGGACAGACCTATTCCGTCCGGGCGGGGGATTTTTACTATCTCGATCACCGTCATTCGCATAAATACTGGGCGGATCCCGACGAGCCGTACAGCAAGATCTGGATCAACGTCCGCGGCAGACTGCCCGCCGCGATCCTCGCGGCCTACTATTTCACCGATCCCGTCATCATCGAGCGCGTGGACGTGTACGATACCTTCGTCAGGATGGGGGACGCGCTTTCCCGTCTCAACGACGGCAACCACGACGAAGTATTCGACGAGGTGGCGGTCCTGCTTACCTCCATCGTCGTTAAAATCGGCACCATCCGCCAGAAGCGGCGCGTTTCCTCCGGGCTTGCCTTCCAGATCAAGCGGATGATCGACGAAACGCCCGATTTCAACATCACCCTGAGCGAGATCGAGAAAAAGTTCTTCCTTTCTAAATCATATATCATTCATCTCTTTTCCGACGAGTTCAATATCACCCCCAAACAGTACATTCTCCAGAAGAAGATCGACACAGCCAAAGTCCTCCTGCGCGATAACCGCTGCGAGCTTTGCGAGATCGCGGAGATCCTGCGCTTTTCCAGCGTGCAGCATTTTTCCGCCACCTTCAAACGCTATACCGGCATCACGCCGGACGCGTACCGCCGCAGCTGCTTTTGATACCGGGGACCGAAAGGAATGCCATGCAGATCAAAGAAACAGAAAAAGAGCTTGACCGCCGCCGCCGGGCGTCGGCGCAGCGCGGCCGATCGCTCTTAAACGAAAAGACCCCCGGGGAGGGGAAAAAGAGCCCCCTTCTGCGCCTTCTTATCTTCAACGCGCTGTGCGTTGCGCTGCTATGCGGGCTTGTGCTCGCCGTTTCCTCGTTTGCCAGACGCGCGGAAAAGCCCGCCGCGACCGATACCGCCGCCCTGACGGGAGAAGCTGCGGAGAGCGAGCCGGCCTCCCCCGCGACCGATACGACCGCCGCCCGGCAGGAAACGCCGGAGACGGAAGCGTCCGCGCGCTACCAAACGCTCCTGTCCCGGGACGCGAGAACGGCGACCGTAGGCGACGCCGTTTCCTCCAACTATTGCGTCATCGCCGACGTTTCGACCGGGAAGATCCTTGCCGAAAAAAACTCGTCCGACCGCCTCTATCCCGCTTCCATGACCAAGGTGATGACGATTTTGACCGCCTCCTCGCTGATCGGAGAGGAAAAGTTGAGAACCGAAAGCTTCCGTATGACCTCCGCGATCATCGACCCGCTCGTGCGGGAAAACGCCACCCGCGCCGGCTTTCTGCCGGGGGAGGACGTTTCTCTGATGGATTATATGTACGGCGCGATCCTGCCGAGCGGCGCGGACGCGACCGTCGCGCTCGCTCTGTATGCCGCCGGCAGCGAGGCCGCCTTTGCCGAAAAGATGAACGAAAAGGCGAGGGAGCTCGCTCTGACCGGCTCGCACTTCACCAACTCCACCGGCCTGCACGACGACGACCACTACACGACGGCGGAGGATATGGCGGCTATTATGGCGGCCGCCCTTTCCGATCCCGTCTGCCGCGAGGTCCTCTCCGCCTATACCTACGTCACGCATACGAAAGAGCCGATCGAGCTGACCAGCTCCGCGCTGGCCCGTATGTCGCTGCATAAAGCAAAGTTCGTAACCGTCTTCGCGGGGAAGACCGGGTTTACCAACGAGGCAAAACAATGCCTCGTCACGGCGGCGTCCGATCTGAACGGAAAGGTCTACGTTACCGTCTGCGCGCAGGCGGATAACAAACAGACCGTCCTCGAGGACGCCCGCCTGCTGTACGATACCTACGCCGGATAACACCGGCCGGGGCCGGGCGTTCCCCCCTCCGGGGCGCTTGGCCCGAACTTTTTCGCAAGAAAATAGCAACTTGCACAACGCGTCAAAATTACATTATAAACTTTGTGAAAATTGACGAAACAAGGTTTTTCACTCGGCCGGATCCGCCGCGCCCCGGCGGGAAGGGGGTCGGCGAGGGTCGTTTTCCGTTGAAAAAACGGGAAAAAGGGCGGAAAAAATTGCGCGCCGCCCTTGACTTTCTTTTACTCTTATGATAATATATTAAAGTCAAAAGACAAAACGGCGGATAGCCGTCCCATAACAGCGATGCCGGAACATCCGTGCGCAGTCCGGGCGCACTACCGCACGAGCGGCGGGGATCGGCATGGTTCGGAGAAATGATCGTTTCTTCGCCGGGCGCTTTTTTTATGCGCCGCGGGGGGAACGGTCATCTTTCGTTATATCGGCCTTTCTGTCTGTTCCAAGGTAGTATTGGGAGGAAATGTATGAGATCATCCTGTTCCATGCGGATGCTCGCGGGCTTCCTTGCCGTGCTGATGCTCTTCGGGTGCTGCTCCGTCTTCGCGTTTGCGGCGGAGGGGGAGGGCGGCTCTTCCGGCCGTACCATCGCCGAACTGAAAGAGCTTCTCAACACGGCCAGTTACAACGAGTATCTCGAAAAGCACAAAAACGTCCCCCTCGCCTCGAAGACCGTTTCGGTCGACGTTGCCGACTATGACAAGGACGGCACGACCGCGGCGGTTGAGATCGTGAAGGATTACGAGGGCCGCAGCGGCTCCGCCCTCTTCTTTCCCGATTCCGGTGCGATTTCGTGGAAGGTAACGATCCCCGAGACCGCCATGTACGGCGTGGAGATCGACTACTATCCCGTGGCGGAGTTCAAGTCCGCCGACGGCAAGACCCACGAAGGAAAGTCCGCTTCCATCGAGCGGATGCTCCTCGTGAACGGGAAGGCGCTTTACAGCGAAGTGCGCACCCTCTCGCTGACGAAGGTCTGGGCCAATACTTATTATGAAGGGACGGACGGCGCCAAGGTCTACGTCCCGGGCGAGAGCGAGGGAGAACCCACGTTCCGCCAGGATATCAACGGCAACGATATCCGCCCGGCCGCCTATCAGACGCCCGAGTGGAAAACCGTCGTCGTTTCCGACAGCACCGGTTATTATTCCGGCGGTCTTCTCGTCTGCCTTGAGAAGGGTGAGGTCACGATCTCTCTCGAGGCGGTCCGCGAGCCGATGATCCTCGGCGGGCTCCGCCTGATCACGCCCGTAGAAGGGAAGACGATGGAAGAGTACGTCGCCTCCGTCGCGGGCAGCGGCTCCTCCGAGGGCGCCGCCGCCGTAAAGATCCAGGCGGAAAAGCCGGTCCGTTTCTCCGACGACGCGATCTACCCGATCAACGACCGCACCTCCGCGATCACCGAGCCGCAGGTCGCCGACGCGCAGCTGCTCAATATGCTCGGCGGCAAGGCGACGTACAAGACCGCGGGTCAGTGGGTCACCTACGAGTTTGAAGTGGAAAAGACCGGCTGGTACAATATCGCCGCCCGCTACAAACAGAATGAAAATACCGGCATGTTCTCCTCCCGTATCGTCAAGATCGACGGAGAGGTCCTCTACGACGAGTGCTACAACGCCCGTTTCGACTATACGAAGGACTGGGAGGTCATTCCCCTCGGCACCGGCGATACGGTGTTCCGCTTCTGGTTCGAGGCGGGACATACCTACACGCTGGAGCTGGAGGTCGGCCTCGGCGAGATGGACGACATCGTGCGCGAGGTGGAGGAATCCCTGCGCACCATCAACGCCGGCTATCTCGAGATCATCAAGCTGACCGGCGCGAAACCGGATAAGTACCGCACCTACAACTTCGGCCGCGTGATGCCGCAGGTGCTGGTCAACTTCATCAAGGAAGCGCGCCGCCTCGACCGCATCTCCGCTTACCTCGAGGAGCTCAGCGGAACGAAGAACACCACGCTCGGCAAGATCTCCTATCTTCTTAATGAAATGGGGACCGACGAGAGCACGATCGCGCCGAGTCTGGAGACCCTGAAGTCCTATATCGGTACGCTCGGCACCTGGCTCAACAACTGCCGCGCCCAGCCGCTGATGCTGGACTACCTGCTCGTTACGCCGGAAACGGAAAAGCTTCCGCGCGCCAACGTCAATTTCTTCCAGGCGATCTGGTACGAGCTCAAGCTGTTCGTTTCCAGCTTCTTTGTGGACTACTCGAACATGGGCAGTACCACCGAGAGAACGGACGACGCCGTTGAGGTCTGGATGACCTACGGCCGCGACCAGCAGCTCGTTACCCGCGCCATGGTGGACAGTATGTTCTCGCCCGAGACCGGCATCGGCGTCGACGTCAAGCTCGTTTCCGCCGGCACGCTGCTGCCGTCCGTCCTTTCCAATCAGGGGCCGGACTGCTTCCTCGGCCTTTCCTCGGACAACGTGATCAACTTCGCGATCCGTTCCGCGATCCTTCCTCTTGATCAGCGCAGCGGCTTTGAAGAGATCATGTCGGAGTTCACCGAATCCGCCCGTATCCCGCTGACGCTCTATAATCACCACGTGGATACCGGCGTGACCGACGTCAGCGTCTACGGTCTGCCCGAGACGATGATCTTCTCGATGATGTTCTACCGCAAGGATATCCTCGCGGACCTCGGCATCGAGCTCCCGAAGACATGGGATGACCTGATCGCCGCGATGACCGTCCTCAGCGCGAACAACCTCGAGATCGGTCTGCACCGCAGCTACGACCGCTTCCTCTATCAGATGGGCGGCAACCGCTACGCCGACTGGGGGATGCGCGCCGGCATCGATTCCAATATCGGTCTGGAGGCGTTCCAGTATTACTGCCGGTTCTTTACCGACTATTCCTTCCCCGTGACCTTCGACGGCGCCAACCGGTTCCGCACCGGGGAAATGCCGATCGTGATCTCGCCCTACGCCGCGATGTATAACACGCTGACCGTGTACGCGACCGAGATCCAGGGGCTTTGGGACTTCACCGTCCTGCCCGGCTTCGTGAGGGAAGACGGCAGCGTCAACAACGTTGCGCTCGGCTCCGTCGCCGCCGTCGTGATGCTGCGCGGCTGCGAACACGAAGAGAATACCTGGGAGTTCATGAAATGGTACGTCGGGCATGAAGCGCAGGCGCAGTACTGCAATCAGCTCATTACCACGATCGGACCCGCCGCCAAGCACTCCACCGCAAACCGGGAAGCGCTGGCCGATATGGCGTGGACGTCCGACGAGCTCGAGGTGATCCTCAGCCAGTTCGACAATATCGCTTCCGTCGAGGAGCATCCCGGCAGCTACATTTTCAACCGTTATATCAACTTCGCGTTCCTGGCCGCCTACAAGCACGGCAAAGATCCCGTTGAGGAGCTGCGTTCCTACGTGGCGACGATCAACAAGGAGATCACAAGAAAACGGCAGGAATTCGGCATGGACACCCTGGAGCTCGGACAGACGCTTGAAGACCTGGCCGAACAAAAGACTTCCGGCTCCGGAAACTGACCCGCGGGCAATCGCCTGAAAAATCTTTTTGAAAAGGAGAACAAACGCTCATGCCAGAATCCAAAGAAGCAAAGCGCCCTGTTGCCCGCAAGGAAATGACCAAGGCGCAGTGGACCTGGAAAGAGATGAAGCGCAACAAGACCGCGTATCTGATGATCGCGCCTTTTATGCTCGTCTTCACGATCTTCACGATCTTTCCCGTCCTGCTTTCCATCATTCTCAGCTTTACGACGTTCAACATGCTGGAAATGCCGAAGTTTATCTTTATGGATAACTATATCCGGCTTTTCCTTGACGACGATATCTTCATCCTCGCGCTGAAAAACACGCTGATCTTCGCCGTGATCACGGGCCCCGTGTCCTATATGCTCGCGCTGTTCGTCGCGTGGTTTATCAACGAGCTCAACCCGAAGGTCCGGTCGGTCGTCACCCTGATCTTCTACGCGCCTTCCATCTCCGGTCAGGTCTACCTGATCTGGAAGACGCTCTTCAGCTCGGACTCCTACGGGTGGGTCAACGCCACGCTGATCAAGCTGGGCGTGATCTACAAACCGATCCTGTGGTTTGAAGACGAAAAGTACACGATGCCGCTTTGTATCGCCGTTGCGCTCTGGACCTCGCTCGGCACCGCGTTCCTCGCCTTCATCGCCGGTCTCCAGGGCATCGACCGTTCTCACTACGAGGCGGCGGCCGTGGACGGGATCAAAAACCGGTGGCAGGAGCTCTGGTACATTACCCTTCCCGAGATGGGTCCGCAGCTGATGTTCGGCGCGGTGCTCCAGATCACCAAGGCGTTCGGATTCGGCCACGTCGTGACCGACCTGTGCGGACTTCCCTCCGTCAACTATTCGGCGCATACGATCATGAACCACCTGCAAGACTACGGCGGCCAGCGATATGAGGTCGGTTATTCCTCCACCATCGCCGTCGTGCTGTTTGTGATGATGGTCGGCTCCAACCTGATCATCAAGAAACTGCTCAGTAAGGTAGGTAAGTGATATGGCAAGATTAAGAACCAGAAGCCACCGCGTCGTCCTTAACCGTTCGCAGGGCGGCGACGTCGGAATATTCATCCTCCTTGCTCTCCTCGGCGTGATGATGTTTTTGCCGATGTTCTACGTGATCGCGCAATCGCTCAAACCGCTTGACGAGATCTTCATGTTCCCGCCGAAGTTCTACGTGGTCAGCCCCACGCTGGAGAACTTCACCGACCTTTTCTCGCTGATGAACGAGAGCTGGGTCCCCTTCTCCCGCTACATTTTCAACACGATCTTCGTTTCGCTGACCGGCACCTTCGGAAACCTCTTCGTTTCCTCTCTTGCCGCGTACTCGCTTGCCAAGATCAAGTTCCCGGGACGCAAATGGATCTTCCAGCTTATCGTCTACTCCCTGATGTTCCATGAAACGGTCACCGCGATCGCCAACTTCATCACCATGAGCGCCCTCGGCCTGATCGACACGCTCTGGGCGAGGATCGTGCCGGCGCTGGCTACCTCCCTCGGCCTCTACCTGATGAAGCAGTTCATGGAATCCCACGTTTCCGACCAGATTCTGGAGAGCGCGCGTCTGGACGGCTGCTCGGAGCTCAAGACCTTCTGGCTGATCGCGATGCCGATGGTCAAGCCGGGCTGGCTCACCCTGATCGTCGAAACCTTCAAAAACCTCTGGAACGCGGGTTCCTCCATCTACATTCACAGCGAGCAGTACAAATCGTTCAACTACGCGATCCAGCAGATCGTATCCGGCGGTATCGCGCGTTCCGGCGCCGGCGCCGCCGCGACGGTCATCATGATGATCGTCCCGATTATCATCTTCATCATCTGCCAGAGCAACATCATCGAAACGATGGGCACCAGCGGTATGAAGGATTAAAGGAGGGAAGAGAATATGAAAAAAATCGTCAGAATACTCACCTTTGTCCTTCTTCTCGTGATGCTTTTCCCGACCGCGGCGGACGCGGCGACCCCGTACCAGACGCATACCTTCATGGCGAAGGCGGCCAACGCCCTCTATTCGCCGGACGCGTACGTGCCGGACGTCAGCGTGGATTACCGCTTTATGGGCCTCTCCTCTGATTTCAGCGAGCCGGCCGACCTGCACGTCGACTGCGACGGGAACGTTTATCTCGTTGACTCCGGCTCGGGCAAATCAAAGGTCGTTGTTCTTGACCGCTACTACAAGCTGATCGGCGAGATCAAGACCTTCCAGAACGACCAGGGCGTCAACGACTCGTTCTCCGGCTGCAAGGGGATCTTCACGACGGAGGACAGCATCTACGTTTGCGATACCAACGCAAACCGCATCGTCATCTTCGACCGGCATCCGGACGCCAAAGGCAACTTCAGCTTCCGCCGCATCATCCAGAAGCCGAACTCCGATCTGTTCGGCGAGGACGCGATCTACAAGCCGGTCGCCTGCGCCGTGGACAGCTACGGCCGCATCTACGTCGTTTCCTCCACCACCTATCAGGGCGTTATCGTGATGTCCGAGGAGGGCGACTTCACCGGCTTTATCGGCGCGCAGAACGTTTCCTATAATATTGTAGACATCGTATGGCGCCGGTTCCAGACCGAGGAACAGCTCGCGCAGCAGAAGTCCTACATCCCGACCGAGCTCAACAACATCAACATCACGGATGAGAACTTCATCTACGTCACCACCGACAACATCGACGCGAAGGACCGCGCCAGCGCCGTCCGTGCCAAGACCGGGACCTATTCGCCCGTCAAGCTGCTCAACCCCTCGGGCGATCAGATCATGAAACGCAACGGCTTCTACGATCCGGGCGGAAACCTCCGCGGGACCTCCTCGATCGTCGACGTGGCGATCGGGCCGGAAAAGACCTGGACGATCATCGACCAGAAGTTCTCCCGCTGCTACACCTACGACTACAACGGCAACCTCCTCTTCGCCTTCGGCAACAGCGGCTCCCAGCTCGGCAACCTCAAGACGGTCAAGGCCTGCGACTATCAGGGCGACAAGCTGATCCTGCTGGATTCCAGCCAGAAGAGCTTTACCGTCTACAAGCGCACCGAGTACGGCGACACGCTGATCTCCGCGATCGCGAACACGAACGCCCACCAGTACGACAAAGCGATCGAGGACTGGACGGAAATCCTGAAGCGCAACAGTAACTACGACTCCGCCTATATCGGCATCGGCCAGTCCCTCTACCGGGACGGCAAGTACGAGGAGGCGCTGGAGTATTACCGCAGCGCGTACGATACCTCCAACTATTCCACCTCGTACAAGGAGATCCGCAAGGAATGGCTCTCCAAGTACATTCTTCTGATCCCGGTCGTCGTGATCGTCCTCGCGGTCCTGCTTGTCAAGTTCTCCAAGTACGCGACGAAGGTCAACGAAAAAACCGCGATCAAACTCGGCAAGCGTTCTCTCAAGGAGGAGCTGCTCTTCGTCTTCCACGTGATCCTGCATCCCTTCGACGGGTTCTGGGATCTGAAGCACGAGAGGCGCGGCTCGGTCCGGGCGGGCGTGCTGATCCTCGCCGTCGTCATCCTCAGCTTCTTCTACAACGGGATCGGCCGCGGCTATATCGTCAACTCTCTCGGCTCCTACTCCACGCTCTTTGCGCAGGCGCGCACCGTTCTCATTCCCGTCTTCCTCTGGGTCACCGCCAACTGGTGCCTGACCACCCTCTTTGACGGGGAAGGGAGCTACAAGGACGTCTTCGTCGCGACCTGCTACGCGCTGGCTCCTCTGCCGATTTTCGTGATCCTCTCTACCATCCTCTCCAACGTGGTTACGGCGGAAGAGGCCGGGATCGTCAGCTTCCTTCTCAACCTCGGTTACGTTTGGGTCGGATTGCTGCTCTTCTTCGGCATGATGGTCACGCACGATTACTCCATGGGCAAAAACATCCTCGTTTCACTCGGCACGATCCTCGGAATGGCCGTCATTATGTCGGTCGCGTTCCTCTTTACGATGCTGGTCCAGAAGATGGTCGGGTTTGTTTCCGCGATCATCGAAGAGATCAGTTATCGAGTCTGACACGGGAAAGGAGAAAAGCATGAAAACGATCAAGATACTCTCCGCGCTTCTGGCGCTGATTTTGGCGTTTGGCTCGTTTACCCTCCCCGTGTTTGCAGACGACGACCCCGCTGAAACGACCGCTCCCGGCGAAACGGAGGAGGCGCCCGGCGAGACCGGGACCGACCCGGAGGAAGAGCCGGAGCCGGCGGTCGACCCCTCCAAGCTCAACGACGACGGTTTTGAAGAAAAGGTCGGCGAATCCTTCAACGAGAATTATATCAAAACGACCTACAAAACCGTGGAAGCCAAGCTCAACACGATGAAGCGGTATCTCTATAACGACCGCTACTCCCTCTACGCGGAGCCGTGGACCGGCGAGGTCTACTGCTACGACAGACAGTCCGGGCAGGTCCTTTCCACCAACCCGTACGACGTCTATTCCACCGGCACCACGGACGCGAAAAAGATGGAGCTGATGTCGCAGGTCATCATCAAGTATTCCGATCTGACCGGCGCCGTCAAGACCTATACCAGCTACGAGCAGGCTGCGATGAACGAGCAGATCCTGATCAAAAACATCCGGGGCGGTATCCGCGTGGAGTACACCATCGGCCGTTCCGAGTCCTCCTACCTCGTTCCGCGGCAGATCAGCGTGGAGCGTATGGAGGAGATGATCTTCAGCAAGCTCCCCGGCTGGGACGAATACGTGGCGGCCGGCAGGACGGAAGAGGCGGAAAAGAACCTCCCCTTCCTCTCCAAGCAGGTCATCTACAAGTACATTCTGTACGATCCGAACAACACCGCTCTTCCCGAGCGCGTGATCGTCGATATGCAGACGAAGTTCCCGGTTACGAAGAAAAAGAAACTGGCGATCTACGTTCTCGACTCCAGCGTGACCCAGCGCGAGCTCGGCAAGATCGAAGCCGCGATCAAGGAGTACGCGCCCGAGTACACCTACGACGATCTGGAAAAGGATCATCAGGAAACCGAGTACACCGGTACGTCGGTCGAGCCGGCGCTCTTCAAACTGGCGCTGGAGTACTCGCTGACCGATACGGGTATGAAGGTCAGTCTCCCCGCAAACGGCATCCGCTACGACGAAACGAACTACAAGCTCGAAGAGTTCCAGCTTCTTCCGTATATCGGCGCGGGCAGCAACGAGTACACCGGCTACAACTTCCTTCCCGACGGCAGCGGCGCTCTGACGCGCTTTGAAGATTACGTCGGCAAGAGCGTCAACATTTCCGGCTCGATGTACGGCACAGACTACGCCTACATTTCCATCGAGGGCAGCCGCTCCGAGACGATGCGTTTCCCCGTGTTCGGCATCGTGGAAAACACCGAAAAGACCGAACAGCGCCAGGAAACCGTGATCATTACCCAGACCGATCCGGAAACCGGAGAAGAAACGCAGACCGAGCAGATCCGCTTCGTCAAGGAAACGCGCCGGCAGCCCAAGGGCTTTCTTGCGATCATCGAAGAGGGCGACGCGCTCGTCTCCATCATGAGCACGAGCGGCAGCACCACCCATAAGTTCTATTCGGTGATCACCAAGTTCACCCCCCGGCCGAAGGACCAGTACAAACTCTCCTCCTCCATCTCCGTCGGCTCCTCCTCGGCGATCACGGTCGTGTCCGAGCGCAAGTACGTCGGCAACCTGACGATGAACTTCGTTATGCTGACCGATCCCGCTCTGGCCGAGGAAAAGGGAATTGAAAACTACTACGAGACCTCCTGGCTCGGGATGGCAAAGGCCTACCGCGACTATCTGCAAAAGAGCGGGTCGCTGACGCCGCTGACAAGCAGCGACGTTTCGGATCAGATGCCGCTTTATATCGAGACCTTCGGCTCCATCTCCAAGACCGAGCGGATCCTCTCGATGCCGATCGAAGTCGACGTGGCGCTGACCTCCTTTGAGGACATCAAGACGATGTACGACGAGCTTTCCGCCGCCGGCATCACCAACATTAACTTCAAGCTGACCGGCTACGCCAACGGCGATATGTACGGACAGACCGTTCCCTCCACCGTCAAATGGGCCAAATCGGTCGGCGGCGAGGACGGCTTTGAGGATCTTGTCGCCTACGCGAAGGAGAAGGGCTTCGGGGTCTATCCGGACTTCGACTTTACCTCCGTCTCCAGAATCAAGACGGGCGACGGGTTTAAGTTCAAGAAACACGCGACCAAGACGATCAACGATCAGTACGTTTACAAGGTCGTCTACAACGGCGTCAGCGGTTCCTACGATTCCGTCGGTCTGCTCGTTTCTCCGTCCGCTTACTCCTACTTCTTCGAGAAGTTCGAGCGGAAGTATTCTCAGTACGATCTCGGGGCGATCTCGGTCGCCTCGCTCGGCAACGACCTCAACTCCGACTTCGATACCGAGGAGCCGTATAACCGCGAGGACAGCCGGGCGCTCGTTACCCAGTTCTTTGATCAGATCGAAGAAAAGTACCCGAGCATCATGAGCGAAGGCGGCAACGCCTACACGCTCAAGTATCTTGAGCATCTGCTCGGCGTTTCGCTCCAGAGCAGCCGGTACGCGCTGACCAGCGTTTCCGTTCCGTTCGCGGGGGTCGTCCTGCACGGATACCTCAACTTCGCCGGAACGCCGATCAACATGGAAGGCGATATCGACTACGCGATCCTCAAGGCGATCGAAAGCGGCTCCGCGCTCTACTTCATCCTCTCCTACGATAACACCGAAATCCTCAAAGAGAGCGTTTCTCTCTCCAAGTATTATTCGGTCCGGTACGATATCTGGCGCGAGGAACTGGTGGAGCAGTACAAGAAGCTCAACGACGCGATCGGTTCGCTGCAGACCACGCCCATCACGGGACACGCCTTCCTCCAGGCGGAGCGTGTCGCGGACGCGGACGAGATCGAAGCGGATCTGAAAGCGGCGGAGGATGCGGCAAACGAGCTCTACGATACGCAGCTCCGCAACGCCTATATCGCGATGATCCGCCAGATGCGGCAGGACTACCTCGACGGGAAGATCGAGGCGGGGCTTGAAATCAAGCCGGACGTTCCCGAAAAGGCCGAGGTCAAGGTCATAGTCGGCGGGCGTCAGGAAGACGGAAGCTACGTCAAGACCAAGTACACCACCGAGGACGGCTCTGTCGTGAAGGTCACCTACGGCGATAAGGTCAGCTTCCTCATCAACTACAACGACTTCACCATCAAAACGTGGGATGAAGACGGCAAAGAGTACACCATTGACAAATACAGTTTTGTCAAAATAGGATGAAAGGGGGACAGACAGAATGAATAACGCAGCGACACAGCCTGCCGCCAAAGCGGCCGCGGCGCCCAAGCGCCGCCAGAATCACTCTCTGGAGAAGAGAAGATCCCGCGCCGGATGGTTTTTCTGCCTTCCCTTCATCGTCGGCTTTTTGGTGATCTACCTTCCCATCATCTTCAATTCGATCCAGTACAGCTTCAGTCACATTGTCCGCGACAGGGGCGCCACCTATCATCTGGAGTTCGTCGGATTTGAGAACTACCGCGAGGCGCTCTTTACCAACCCGGACTTCACCCAGACCCTGATCAAAGGGATCGGCGGGATGCTGGTAGATATCCCCGCCATCGTGATCTTCTCCCTCTTTGTGGCGATCCTTCTCAACCAGAAGATGATCGGCCGCGCCGCGTTCCGCGCGATCTTTTTCATCCCGGTCATTCTTTCCACCGGTCTGATCGCGGAGATCGACGCTTCCAGCGATATGCTGGAATATATGACGGAGGGCGGCGCCTCCATCGATACCGGTACGAAGGAGAGTACCACCTCCCAGATCGTGGACGCCATGGATATCGAAAAGCTGTTCGCGGGGATGAAGATCGGCGAGGGACTTGTCGATACGGTAAAAGATATTATCAACAATATCTTTAATATCGTCAACCGCTCCGGCGTTCAGATGCTGATCTTCCTTGCGGGACTTCAGTCCATCTCTCCCGCGATCTACGAGTCCTGCAAGATGGAAGGCGCGACCGCGTGGGAGACCTTCTGGAAGATCACCTTCCCGATGATCAGCCCGATGATCCTCGTCAACGCGATCTACTCGGTCATCGACTCCTTCACAAGCGAAGACAACGCCGTTATGCGCCTGATCGAAGCGACGCGCGGCGACGGCCAGAACGGAGAGGTCGTCTCCTCCGCGATGGCGTGGATGTACTTCCTCGTCGTTTTGCTGATCATCGGTCTGTTTGCGCTGATCGCAAGAGCTTACGTCTTCTATCAGAGAAAGGATTAAGGAGGTGAGAAGAGTATGAACAATCAAGCGACCGCACCCAAAGTCATGAAAGAGTCGAAAAACAAGATCAAGGTCGAGTTTGAGCGTACGCCTCTCCTCCAGAGACTGAAGGCAAAGTTCCTCAACACCTATTTCCTTACCAACGTCGTTTGGTACGCCTTCCGTCTGATCCTGCTTCTCGGTATCTCCTACGTCATCCTTTACCCCTTCTTTGCCAAGATCGCGGGCTCGCTGATGGGCCAGGAAGACTTCATCGACGTCACGGTCTTCCTGATCCCGAAGCACTGGACGCTCGACACCTACAAGGCGATCTTCGTTGAGAACCAGTACATGAAGGCGTTTGCCTACACCTTCCTCGTTTCCTTCTCGACCGCGATCGCGCAGATGCTGATCTGTTGCCTCGTCGGTTACGGACTTGCCAAGTTCAAGTTCAAAGGGAACGCGGCGCTGATGCTCGCGGTCATCATCACGATGGTCGTCCCGCACGGCACGGTCCAGCTTTCCATGTATATGCACTTCCGTTATTTCGACGTTTTCGGGCTTTTCGGGCTGCTCAACAAGCTCGGCGCCTGGAATCAGTCCTTCCTTGTCAACCTGACGGGCGATAACGGGATCTGGCCTCTGATCCTGCTCTCCATCACGGGTCTCGCGTTCAAGAACGGCCTTTACATCTTCCTGATGCGGCAGTTCTACCGCGGCGTTCCGGACGAGTTGGAAGAGTCCGCCTACGTGGACGGCTCCGGCACCTTCCGTACCTTCTGCCAGATCATCATCCCGCTTTCTATCCCGATGATGGTCACCATCTTCCTCTTTGCCTTCTGCTGGCAGTGGACCGATAACTTCTATACGGATCTGTTCTTTGCCAACGCGAGAAAACTGGTTTTGATGCCGGATATCGTGCAGATCCCCAGCTCGCTTACCACGACCTACGCGGGCAAAAACCTGTTCGAGTCGGCGATCCGGAATACCTGCGGACTGATGATCATCGCTCCGCTGGTCGTCCTCTACCTCTTCTGCCAGAAGTTCCTCGTTCAGGGCATCGAGCGCAGCGGTCTGGTCGGCTAACACGCAAAAAAGGAGACGCAAGCGAAAGGCGCTCCTGAGTACGGTTTATAAAAACCGGCTGAAGTAAGGAACAATCCCTTATTTCAGCCGGTTTTTTCTATATCCTGAGCAGGACGTTCGTGCGCCAAACGCTTAGGAAGAAATGATGTTTGCCCTAACGGGGTTTTTACCTTTCGGCAAAAATGATGCGGCTCCCTCCGGTCGCCATGATGCGACGTGTTCCGCCTATGCGCGAAGCGCGCATCATGAGGCGGAGCCTCGCATCATACCCGCAGGGGGCATCACCTTCCGCTTCGCGGAACACATCATTCGCCGAGCGCCCGGATGGCGTTCGGCGAACGCGTCTCCCTTTTCTCTTTTCTCAAAAGGGTAGACTTTTTGGAAAAAGGGTGTATAATAAAAGAAAAGGGAAATGGAACGCCATTCTTTGTATGAAAGGAGAGAACGCAGCGATGAATTCGGCTCTGATTTTCTGGATCGCGGCGGCGGTTGTAGCTTTCCTGTTTTGCCTCGTTTCTCTGTTCCGGGGATGGAAGAACGCGCTGATCCGCTTCGGCGCGCTGATCATCTCGGCGGTCGGCGCCTATTTTCTCGCCCCGCCGCTGGCGCGGCTGCTGGGCGGAGGTCTGGTCTCAGCCGGCCTGCTTGTCGCCGGGAAAGAGGACCTCTTTGCCTCCGTTCCGCGGGAGTTTTCCGCCTTTCTCGGAGGGATCCTCTCCGCGCTTACCGCGCCCGTCTTCTTTTTGCTTCTCTTTCTTCTTTTCGCCTTTCTCACCCTTGTCGTCTGCCTTGTGATGGCCCGGCGGATCGAGCCGAAGGACAAGCCGCTCTCCGCCGTCAGCCGGATTTCCGGCGCGCTGATCGGTCTGCTTTCCGCCTGCTTTTTCGTTGCCGCCGTCTCGCTCCCGCTGTACGGATACGGTGTGATGGCGCGTTCCGTTCTGCAAAAATCCGATCTTCCCGCCGAGGAAAAGTCCTTTACCCTCCTCGGGGAAAAGGCGGACGGCGCGATGGGCGCGATAGGAGCGTATTCGGTTTTTTCGGGTATGACCGAGATCGAAGTGGCGGGAGAAACGGTTTGCCTTGCCGACGAAACGGAAACGGCGCTTGTCGGCGTTCTCCTTTTTGACGGCGGGGAACTGCTCGAAAAGGACCCGCAGACGTGGGATAAAGAGGACGCCGTTCTGATCAGAGAGATCGCGGAAACGCTGTCCGGCTCCGCGCTCGGCCGCGCCGCCGGCGTTCTCGCGGCGGAGTCGATCCGCTCCGCGCGGGAGCAGGGGGAGCCCTGGCTCGGCATTCGTCTTCCCGAAGGAGAAGAGGAAGGCGGCGAGCTGTCCGGCGCGATCGTCAACTTCCTTGAAACCGTGGACACGGAAACCGTCGGCGACCTTTACCTTTCCTTCGGCAATACCGTCGCCCTCTTCGCCGAAAAGGGATATATGACCCTCTTCAGCGAAGACGGGTCGCCCGAGGCGTTGCTGGAGGATCCCGAAACGCTCGGCGCCATAGCCGATACCCTCTTTTCTTCCCCCGGTCTCGACGGGCTCACAGCCGCCGCCTCGCGCTCGGTGATCGACAGCGTACTCTCGGCGCTCGGGGGCTCGGAGGAGATCGCCGATCTCGTTTACCCGGACGCCGCCGCCCTTTCCGCCGCTTCGCCCGAGCAGCGCGAGCGGGAGAAATCGGCGCTGGTCGAATCGGCCAAAGACCTGTCCTTTTTGGAGAAGTTAGACGGGCTTGGCGCGGATTTCGACCCCGTCGCAAACAAAGAGACGGTCCTTGCCTGCGGACGGATCCTCGACCGCTTCAACAGGACGATCCTGTTCGGCAAGGCGGCGGACGCGCTCGTCGGAGAGCTGACGGAACGCTGCGCCGAAGCTGGCATCATCAGCCCGGAAAAGAGCGAAACGATCCGCGCCCGCTACCGCAAGGCCGCGGCGGGCGGAGATTTCAAGCTGGAGCGGATGCTCGATCTGGCGGTTACCGCGCTTGGAGAGCTGCGCGCGCTCGGCGCGGAGCTTTACCCCGACCGGATCTCCGATCCGAGCGCATACCCGGAGCCGTTATCTTCGACGCTGCGGGAACTTGAGGGGATGCTCCGCGTCCCGGAAAACTGAAAAAAAGGACGCCGCCCGCAAACGGGCGGCGTCTTTTTTTAGAGTTTATCTGCTTCTTCTTCCGAATAAACGGCGATCCCGTTATCCGCAAGCAGAGCGGCGGTCACGCCGCGGCCCGGGACCGTCTTGCCGGAAAACAGACCGTCGTGGACGAAACGGGCTCCGCAGGAGGGGCTTTTTTCTTTTAAGAGCGCTTTCCGGCAGCCGAGGGAGCAGGCAAGAGCCAGCGTACGCGCCGCGCCCTCGCGGTATTCGCGGGTAACAGAGCGCCCGTCTTTTGTCTTCACCTCGCCGTCGGCAGAGATCTCCGCGGGCGGACGCGGGAGGGAAAGTCCCCCCGCCAGCTCCGGGCAGACGGGGATCAGCCGGTAGCGGAGCGAGAGCCCCTCCGGCAAGGAAGCGGGGACGCTTTTTCCGTCATAGCGGCAGGCGTACCCGAGCAGGCAGGCGCTGACAAGGAGCGGCTCGCGTTTCACGGTCAGCTTCTCTCAGAGAGCGGAACGTAGCGGGTCTCTTTGGCGATGCACTTGTAGCCCGGGCGGATGATCTTGCTCTGCGCGGCTTCCTCGATGCGGTGCGCGCACCAGCCGGCCACACGGGCGATGGCAAAGAGAGGGGTGAACATTTCGGTCGGGATATCGAGCATCCGGTAGACGAGCCCGGAGTAGAGGTCGACGTTGGCGCAGAGGGGTTTATTGAGCTTTCTCTCCTCGGAAAAGACCCCGGGGCTCAGCCGCTCGATCCTTTCGAGCAGTTCAAAATCCTCGCCGTACCCTTTCTTTTCGGCAAGGGAACGCGCGTAACGCTTCAGCGTCACGGCGCGCGGGTCGGAGAGCGTGTAAACGGCGTGTCCCATTCCGTAAATCAGACCGCTGCCGTCTCCCGCTTCGCCCCGCAGGATCTTCACGAGATAGTCCCTGACCTCTCCGTCGTCCTTCGGGTTGAGGATATTCGCTTTTGCGTCGTCAAACATCTGCTGAGCTTTGATATTCGCGCCGCCGTGGCGGGGACCCTTCAGGGAGCAGATCGCCGTTGCGATCGCGCTGTAGGTGTCCGAGCCGGTCGAGGAGATAACGCGGGTGGAGAAGGTCGAGTTGTTGCCGCCGCCGTGCTCCGCGTGCAGCACGAGGCAAAGATCGAGCAGCTTCGCTTCTTCGTCCGTGTAGGATTTATCCGAGCGCAGCACCCGCAGGAAGTTTTCCGCTGTGCAGAGGTTGTTGCGCGGGTTGTGCAACGTCAGACTCTTGCCGCGGAACACGTTGCGGTAAACGGCGTAGGAGTGCGCGGCGATGATCGGCAGACGCGCGATCAGCTCGATGCTCTGGCGCATGATATTTTCAAGGGAGGGATCTTCCGGGTTGTCGTCGTAGGCGTAAAGCGCCAGAACGCCGGTCGCCATCTTGTTCATCACGGAGGAGGACGGCGCCTTCATGATGATATCTTCGGTAAAGCGGGGAGGGAGAAAACGGCAGGCGTCCATGATCCGGTCGAAGGAGTCCAGTTCCTCCTCGGAGGGAAGATGGCCGAAGAGAAGGAGAAACGCCGTCTCCTCAAAGCCGAAGCGCCCTTCGGACATAAAGGCGTTGACGAGATCCTCCACGTTATATCCGCAGTAAAAGAGCTCGCCCGGCGCGGGGATGCGCTCCCCCTCGGAAACGATATATCCGTGTACGTTGCCTTTCCGCGTGATGCCGGCGATCACGCCGGTTCCGTCCGCCTCGCGCAGACCGCGCTTGATATAATTGCTCGAAAAGACGGAAGGCGAAATCGCGTAATGATTCCGGCTGCTTTCCACCAGATCGACAAAAAGGCCGGAATGTTCCGCAAAAGTATCCAAAAGGGAAGGATCGTAAGCCATCATGACCTCCTGAAAAAAAAGAAAACGGCGCCTGATACCAGGTGCCGTTATCATACCATAAACAGAGAAAAAATGCAAGACCTTGCCGGAAATAATTCAAAAAAATCCAAATCAAAGGAAAAATCAACGCAAATAAGCGGACATTATGGCCATCAGCTCCTTGCGACTTGCAAGGCGGGCGCGGGTCAGCATCCGTTTGATCCGGTATTTGACCGTGCTTTCCGACGTGTGCAGGATCTCCGCGACGTCGGCGTTCTTTTTGCCCTTCTGGATCCAGAGCAGGATCTCAAGATCCAGCGCGTCGCAATCGGAAAAGATTTGCTCGGCGAGCATCATTTCGGTCAGAGGGCCGTCCGCGTAGAGATCGAAGGGAGGGGGCGTGCGCTTTTCCGGCGCCTCCGGCGGGATATTAAAGGGGAGAACGCCGGTGGAGCGGCGGATATCGATCTCGCAGCGGTTTTTGATCGTGATATAGGAGAGAGAAGGATCGGCGGAAACGTCCGCGTAGATGGAAACGGCCTTGCGCCCCACCTTTACGCTGTCCAGCACCGCGACGGTCAGCTGCGAGGAAAGGTTGCTGCGGTAGGTCATATCGCCGAAGCTGGCGACAAAGAGATCCTCCGGGATCTTCACGCCGGCTTTTTCCAGCGTTTTGACCAGCATCAGGCCGGTCACGTCGTTGGCGCTGATCACCGCGTCGTAGGAGGAGATGAGGGGGATCAGACTCTCGCACACGTTGCGCGTCTGCCCGCGGAAAAAGAAAACGTCGTCATACCCGAACACGCCGCCGCGGTAATTGAGAAAGGCCTTCATCTTGAGCAGGTCGGCCGCCGAGTCGGAATTGATGCCGAGCAGCGCCACCCGCTTTTTGTTATACTGATAAAAGTAATTGAGCACGTCGTAGGTCGCCAGCTCGTAATCCGCCACCGAAAAGCCGGAGGCGATGATCCCGTTCTGGTGGGCGCAGCCGACCAAGACCGGCTTTTTCCCGCGGTAGCGGAGCATCTCGGTCACCAGTTTCATCCAGCCGAAGGAGGCGCCGGCGCAAAGCACGACGGAAGCGTTCTCAAAATCGGGCGGGAGCGTCTCCCCGTCCGATTCGCCGCAGATCAGGTCGTAGCCCCTGCTTTTGGCTTCCAGCTTGATCCCGCGGATATAAAGGGAGGTCCAGTGCGTATCCGCGTTGTTTTTCTGGATCAGGAGATAAGCGTTCATGGCTGCCCTCCGGTCTTCGATCGTTTTCAGCTTGATTATACAATAGGAAGAAAAGGTTGTCAAGGACAAAACCGCGGCCCGGATTTGCGAAAAGATTGGTCTTGCAACTCTCCTCCGGACGTGGTAGGATAATACTGAAAATCAAAAGGAGATGACATCGGATATGAAGATCAAAAAGAACCGTCTGCTGATCCTCCTCTTCTCGGCGATCTTTGTCCTGGCCGCCTGCGCTCCTTCGTCGGGCGGGCCGTCCGCCGGAACGGAGAACGGACAGCCCACCGCCTCCCCGGACACGCTCCCGGAGACCGTACCGGAAACGACGCCGGAAACCGTACCGGAAACGACGCCGGAAACCGTACCGGAAACGGCCCCGGAGACGGAAAAGCCCGCGCAGCCCCGCAAGATCGCCTGCGTCGGCGACAGTATCACCTACGGCGTCGGCGCCTCCGACCGCGCGAAGACCTCCTATCCCGTTTTGCTGCAAAAGCTGTTCGGAACCGGGACGAATGTGCGCAACTTCGGCCGTTCCCGCGCCTACGCGATCAACAACAAAAACGAGGAATACAAGTACGCAAGCGACGGCAGCGTCGCCTACACGGAAACGGCGGAGTACCGCGCCAGTCTTTCCTATCAGCCGGACACGGTCGTCATTATGCTCGGCACCAACGACGCGTACGTCGCCCACCAGAACACCGACGTGGCCGCCAAGTTCCACCGGGAGCTTGCCGCGCTGGTCAAGAGCTATCAGGCGCTTTCCTCCTCGCCGAGGGTCTATCTCATCCTCTGCGTCGACCGGTACGATATGGCGGTACGCAAGAAAAATCTTGCGGAGCTAATCCTCCCCGAGATCCGGGCGGTCTCCGAGGAGCTCGGGACGGGGCTGATCGACCTCCACACCGCCACCGCTCCGTACGCAACGGCGTCGAGCGGGTATTATACCGACGGGATCCATCTGACCGACGTCGGCTATCAGCTGATGGCAAACGAAATCTATCAAAGTCTTACAAAGTGAGGGAATAAAAGATGAAAAAGAAGCAGGACGCCTCGGTCCGGTATCAGGATATCGTGATCCCGACCTACAAGCCCGGCAAGCCGGAAGACCTCCCGATGTTTTTTGAAAAAAAGCCCTATCAGGGCGCAAGCGGGCGGCTCTATCCGATCCCCTTCACGACCGAGATCAGCGATGAAAAACAGGACGTGACCTATCACGCGGCGGTCCTGGAAAACGAATATATCTATCTCGAGGTTCTGCCCGAGATCGGCGGCAAGGTCCAGCGCGCGCTCGACAAGACCACGGGCTACGACTTTATTTACTATAACAAGGTGATCAAGCCCGCGATGGTCGGCCTGGCCGGGCCGTGGGTCTCCGGCGGCATCGAGTTCAACTGGCCGCAGCACCACCGCCCCACGACCTTTATGCCGCTTGAGTCCGCGATCACGGAGGAAAACGGCGAAAAGACCGTCTGGGTCGGTGAGGTCGATCCCCTCTACCGGATGAAGGGGATGGCGGGCGTTACGATCGAGCCGGGCCGCTCCTATTTCAAGGCGAAGGTCCGTCTTTTCAACCGCACGCCCGTCGCGCAGCCCGTCATGTGGTGGGCCAACCTCGCCGTTGAGATCAACCGGGACTACCGGGTCGTTTTCCCGCCGGACGTGGAATACGTCAACGACCACGACCGCCGCGCCGTGCTGGAGTGGCCGATCGCCCGCGGCGTTTACCATACCGCCCGCCCCTTCGATTTCGGCGAGGGGACGGATATCCACAATCTCTCGAACATCCACGTCCCCTCCTCCTATCTGGTCTCCAAAGGCCAGAGCGACGCGGACTTCATCTCCGGCTACGACGCGGGGAAGGACTGCGGCATCGTGACCGTTGCCGACCATCATATCTCCCCCGGCAAAAAGCTCTGGCACTGGGGCAACCACCCGTTCGGGGACAAATGGTGCTCCAACCTGACCGACGACGGCTCGCACTACGTCGAGCTGATGACCGGCGTTTATACCGACAATCAGCCGGACTTTACCTGGCTTGCGCCGTACGAAACCCGCGCCTTTGAGCAGTACTGGTACCCGGTGCGCGAGATCGGCGAGGTCAAAAACGCCACGATCGACGCCGCCGTCAACGTGGAAAAGCGCGGCGCAAAGATCTACGCGGGGATCTACGCGACCGGCGTGTTCAAAAACGCCCGCGTCCTCATTTGCGAGGGCGACAAGGTCCTTCTCGATACCCGCGCCGACGTGGCGCCCGACAAGGTCTTTCAGACGGAGCTGCCCGCCCGCGGGATCGACTTTACCCGCGTGACGCTCTCTTTCCTCTCCGCCGAGGGAAAGGAGCTGGTCGGATACCGCTATTACAAGAGAGGCGGGAAAAAGCCGATCGAGCCGCGCAAGCCCGCCCTGCCGCCGAAGGAGATCAAAACGAACGAGGAGCTTTACCTCAACGGCAGGCACCTCGAGCAGTACCGGCATTTTGCCTACGAGCCGACCGATTATTACCGCGAGGCGCTCTCCCGCGATCCGGGGGACGCCCGCTGCAATACCGCGATGGCGGGCGTCGCGCTCGCGCGCGGGGAGTTCGATCTGGCGATCGAATACGCCGACCGGGCGCTTGCGCGTCTCTGCCTGCGCAACTTCAACCCGGAGGATACCGAGGCGCATTATCTCAAGGCGCTCGCGCTCCGGTATCTCGGCAGGGAGGAGGAGGCGTACGACAGCTTCTTTGCCGCCTCCTGGAGCTACCGCTTTGCGGCGGCCTCCTATCTTGCGCTCGCGGAGCTTGACGCAAAACGCGGGGACAAAGCCGCCGCGCTGGAAAAACTGGAGATCAGTCTGTCCGGCAACGCCGTCAACCTGACCGCCCTGCGGCTCAAATCCCTGCTCACCGGCGATCCCGCGGTCGAGGAAAAGATCGCCGCGCTCGACCCGCTGTGGGGCGCGGAGCCGGACAAGCATGAGTATTACATCGACCGGGCGATCGACTACGCCCGCGCCGGCCTGACCGAAGCGGCGCTCGCCGAGCTCGCGAAGGCGGATCCCGCCAAGCCGGAGATCCTCTACTACAAAGCGTATCTCACGGGCGACCGTTCCTATGCCGAGCAGGCGGAGGCCCTTGACTGGGGGCTCACCTTCCCCGCGCGGCTCGAGGATATCGCCGTCCTTTCCTTCGCCGGGACTCCGATGGCTCACTACTACCTCGGCTGTCTCTACTACGACCGCCGCCGCTACGACGACGCGGTCTCCGAATGGAAGACCGCCGTTTCCCGCCGCCCCGACCTCGCGCCCGCCTGGCGCAACCTCGGGCTCGCGTATTACGATAAGAAGAGAGATTACGAAAAAGCGCTCGACGCGCTGGAAAAAGCGCTTCGCTTTGCGCCGGACAACGCCCGGATCTTCTACGAGCTCGTCCAGCTCAAGAAAAACGCGGGAAGACCGCTTGCGGAACGGCTTGCGCTTCACGAAGCGTATCCCGTTCTCTCCGCCCGCCGGGACGACTGCACGCTCGACCGCTCGATCCTTCTCACCGAGCTCGGCCGCTACGACGAGGCGCGGGAGGCGCTGCTTTCACACCGTTTCCACACCTACGAGGGCGGGGAAGGAAATCTGACCCGCCACCACGCCTGGCTCTGCGCGCTGCGCGGCTTTGCGGCGCTTTCCGCCGGCAAGGCGAAAAAGGCGCTTGCCGAGTTTGAAAAGGGCTTTACCTTCCCGCTTTGCTACGGCGAGGAAAAGAACTATTTCGCCCAGGAGTCGCATCTCAATTACGGCGCCGCCCTGGCCGCCAAAGCGCTGAAAGCGGAAAAGAAATACGCAAGCTATCTCGCCGCCGCCGAGACCGACCACGCCGCGCCGACCGAGATCTCCTATTTCCGCGCGCTCGCGTACCGGGAGGCCGGCAAAAAGAGGGAAGCGGACGCTCTCCTGCGCGACCTGCTCGAGACGGGCGAAAAACTGATCCGCGACCGGGACGTTCCCGCTTACTACGGCGTCGGCTCTCCCTGCCCCTGCCCCTTCGAGTATAACTTTGCGGAGCGCAATACCGTCAAAGGATCGCTCTTTGCCGCTTTCGCTCTCTTCGGACTCGGCGACAGGGAGGAGGCCAAGCGCCGCGCCGCCGAGGCGGAGCGGCTCGACCCCACCAACTTCTCGCTCTTTGTGTTCCGCCTGCTCGAAGACGGAGCGATATGAAACGTTTTTTCTCCCTCTTTCTCGCCCTCTTTTTCTCGCTTTCCGTCTTCTCCGGCTGCGGCGGCTCCGCCGCGCCGGAAACGGAGAGCGCTCTGCCGGATAGCGCCGCCGTTTCCGCCTCTCCCATCCCCGCCGACGCGTACTATGACGGCTATTCCTTTACCGTCCTCGCCGCCGGCGGCGGATCGGAAAACGATTTTGACCACCAAAGCGGAAAAACGCCCGCATTGAGCGAGGCGCTCTACCGCCGCAACCGCGCGGCGGAGGATGCGCTCGGTATTCTTATCAAAACGAAGGAGAGCTTCGGCTATCTCTCCCCAGCGGCGCGGGGAACGGGGTACGACGCGCTCGTCAAGTCGTATTACGCGAGATCGTACGATTACGACCTCGCCGCGATCGGCGCGTACGACGCGGCGGTCCTCGCCTGCTGCGGGCTCCTTTCGGATCTGAAAACCCTTCCGGGGCTCGATCTTTCGCGCGAGTGGTGGGACGCTTCCGCCGTAAAGGATCTTTCCCTGCGGGAAAGCGTCTTTTTCACCTCCGGCGATCTTCTTCTCTCGCAGGCGGAGCGGACCGCCTGCGTCCTTTCCTATGACGGTTTTCTCACGGACGAAGAGATAAACGGGCTTTACGCAAGCGTTCTCTCCGGCCGCTTTACCTGGGACCGATTTGCCGAAACGGCGCGGGAGGTTTTCTCCCGGTCGGATCCCGCGGCGGATCTCCGCGCGGCGATCGCCTCGAGCGGGTCGCTTTCCGCCGCGCTCTGCGGCGCCGGCGTCCGGATCGCCCGGACGGACGGGGAAGGGCTTTTCACCCTTTCGCTCGACGCGTCCGCGAGGCGCGTTTTCACCGCGTGCGCGTCCGTCCTTCTGGATCCCGGGTTTTGCTATATGCCGCAGCGGGAAACGAACGCGGTCGGCGCGTGGGAAGCGGAGCGGGACAACGCCTTCTCTGCCGGAAAGGCGCTCTTTTGTCTGACGTCGCTTGCCGCCGTCCCGGGTCTGCGGGAGCGGGGCGTTTCCTTTTCCGTTCTCCCTTATCCGACGGCGGAGGAGGGACGGCTGTGTGAAAGCGGCGTCGATCCCCGTACAGCGCAGATGATCTGCGCGCCCTTTTTCCTTGAAAATGCAAAACGGACGGGCGTTGTGACCGAAGCGTTCGCATATCTGACGAGAGAGGAAGTCCAAACGCCGCTCGCGCAGCGATACAGCGGCGCCGGGAAGGGAAAAAGAGAAACGCAGGACGAGATCCTCTCCCTCCTGTTCGATCGGCACGGCTACGATTTCGGCGAACTGTTCGGCTTCGGCGATTACGCGTACGCGATCGCCGCGCTTACCGACCCCGAGGGGTGGGACGCGATGGTCGAAGCGGGACGGGAGACGGCGCAAAAACAGATCGAACCGATCAACGCCAAGCTGGCGGAGCTCTACCGGGGCGTCCGCTGAAAGGAACGAATATGGATTTTTACGGGATCCTGCGCGAGCACGCCGCCCGCTATCCGGAGATGCGCCTGCGCGATCTCATTAAGCTCGCCTACCAGAGCGAGTTTGGCTGCGGGCATTTCGCGGAGCGCGGCGCGGCGCGGGAACGCCTTGCCGACGAGTACGCCGCCTGCGGCCGGGACGGGCGCGAGCTTTTCGTCCCGATCGGGGAGGGGCGCGTCCGCCTGATGCTGGATGCCGCCGCTTTTCGCGAGAGCGACCTTTCCCTTGCGGCGCGGCTTTTTGCCGCTTCCTCGGAGGAGGACGGAGCCGCCGGCGGGAGCGAGGCGGGCTTTTCGGCGAAAACGCGGGAGATCCTCCGCGCGGCGGGGGACGGTCTCTTTCCCCGCGTTTCCGCGCAGGAGGCGGCGGTCGGGCTGCGGGCGTACTTTGCCCGCGGGCCCGTTTCCCACAGCGAGGAATACCGCGACGCATACCGGCCCGCGTACCGCGTTCTCTCCCGCACGGCGGCCCGCGTCTATTTCGCCGCCCGGGAAATCGAGCGGCGCCTGGCGGCGGGGGAGCGCGTCGTCGTCGGGATCGACGGCCGCGCCGCCGCGGGCAAAACGACGGCCGCCCACTTTCTTTCCGCCGCTTTTGACGCCGACGTGATCCATTGCGACGATTTCTTTCTCCCGCCCGCGATGCGGACGGAAGCGCGCCTTGCCGAGCCCGGCGGCAATCTCGACCGGGAGCGTCTTCTCGGCGTGCTCCGCGCGGCGGAGAAGGGAGGACCCTTTTCCTACGGGATCTACGACTGCGGGCTCGAACGGCAAAGCGGCAGCCGTGCGCTATCCGGTGCGCCGGTGCTTCTTACGGAGGGCTCCTACGCCCTGCACCCCGATCTTTTTCCGTTTTACTCCGTAACGCTCTTTCTGGACGTTTCGCCGGACGAGCAGCGCCGCCGGATCCTTGCCCGCTCGCCCGCCCTCGCTTCCCGCTTCTTTTCCGAGTGGATCCCGATGGAGGAACGGTACGCCGAGGCGTTCTCGCTGCGGGAGAAGGTCGATTTTCTGCTTTGATCGTCTTTTTCTCTTGACAAACCGGGATCTGCGCGCTATACTGGAAAAAACCGATGAATGAGGTGATTTCTGATGAAACGGATGATCGCTCTGCTTCTCTGCGGCCTGATCCTGCTGCCCCTTTTAGCGGCGTGCGCGAACGGGACGCCGGAGGAAACCGAGAAACCGGCGGAAACGACCGCCGCGCCGGAGACCGAGCCGGAGACCGAACCGGAAACGGCGCCGGAGACCGAGCCGGAGACGGCTCCTCCCGCCGTGACCGAGCTGAAGGAGGGTGCCTGGAACAACTCAAACACGCTCAAAGAGGCGCAGAAGTTCTCCCTCCCCTATCAGATCTATCTGCCCGCCGGGTACACGCCGGAGAAGAGCTATCCCGTGCTGTTCTACCTGCACGGCAACGGCTCCCGCGGTACGAACAACACCACCCAGATCTCCAACGACAGCGCGGAGATCCTGAAGCGGATCCGCGCAAACGCCGCCTATAAGGGCGAGGTCATTATGATCGCGCCGCAGTGCAGTACCGCCACCCAGTGGGTCTCCTGCGACTACAAGGTCGGCAACTATACCTCGACCGCCAAACCGGCGGCGTGCCTGCAGACGGCGATCGAGATCTTCGATTACTGGACGGCGATGCTCTCCACCGATCCCGCGCGGTATTATCTCTACGGCAACTCGATGGGCGGCTTTGCCTGCTGGGATCTGATGGCGCGGTTCCCGGACCGCTTTGCCGCCGCCGTGATCGTGGCGGGCTGCGGCGACCTTGACAAGGCGCCGCTGATGAAGGATCTTTCGATCTGGATCCACCACGGCACCACAGACCCCACCGTGCCGTACTCGGGCAACGAAAAGATGTATAACGCCCTCAAGGAGGCGGGCGCGGGAGAGAACGTCATCCTGACCCCCTATAACGGAAAAGGCCACACCATCTTCAAGGAGGTCGGCGCCTCGGCGGCGGTCCTCAAGTGGATCTTTGAACAGAGAAAAGGCTGAGAAAATGAAAGAGCGCCGGACGTCCCTTGCGGACGTCCGGCGCCTGTTTTTTTGCTTTTATGACGGCGCGATCTCCCACGCCTTTCCCGTCGCGTAGTCGATCGTAAACCCCGGCTGTACGTTGAAGCAGAAAACGTGAAAGGAGATCCCCTCGCCCCCGTCTTCAAGGGAGAAGGCCTCCAGCTCCACGCCGCGGCAGACAAGCTCGTCGCCGACAAAGAGCGGCGTGGCGCGGTAGAGGACGTGATACCCCGTCTCCCGTATAAAGTCGGCCACCGCCGTCTCGTAGGGGAGCATCCCGGACACGTTCATCTCGCGCGTTCCCGTGACGAGATTACACTCGTTCGCGTTCTCGCCCGAGAGGAGATAGCCGATCAGGTGGCAGCGGTTGTAGAGATAGCCGCCGTCAACGTTTTCGCTTTTGATGAGATGCCAGCCGCTCGGTTTGATCATCCCGATCGAGCCGCGCGGCTCGGTGGGCATCGTTTCGCGGGAAAGGTTGGCAAAGGCGGGACCGCACCGGCCGAGCGGGTCGAGCGCGGCGTAGATCTCAAAGGAAGAAAGCGAGCTTTTCTGCCGGTCGGTAAACGACGGCGCGTTCTCGTTGAGAACGGCGGAGCTTTTCCCCTCGTAAACGGGGACGCCGCTCTCGTCGTACCGTACCTGCGCCGGGCGGTACTCGTTCGCGCCCGCGCATCCCGCGAGGAGAAAGAGAGCGAGGAAAAGGGAGAGGAAGCGCAGAGCCGTTTTTTTCATTTGCGGCGTTTCCTCGTTTTGATCAGCAGAACGAGCAGATAGAAAAGGGACACGGCCAGCATCCCGCAAAGCGCCCCGGCAAAATCGACCCACACGTCGGAAACGAGCGAGCCGCGCTCGGCAAAGATCTGGATCGTTTCGTCCGTGAGGGCGGCAAGCAGGGCGTAAAAGGCGGCGGCAAGGAGCCGGCGGCCGGCAAGTCCGAGCGCGAGGGTAAGGCAAAAGAGCTCGCACCCAAGCGCGAAAAACTCAAAAAAGTGCGCCGCCTTGCGGACGAGATGGTCGGTTACGTTTCCTTCGCCGACGATCTTTTCCAAAACCGGGCGCACAAACTCGGTGACCCGGGAGCTCTCCGCGGCGGAGGCCTCCACGGATTTTACCGACTGGCTCCAGATCACGGCGGAGGTCAGCGCGATCGCGATGAAAAGAAGAACGGCGATCGGGCGGACGGAGCGCGTTTTTTCCATAACGGTATCCTCGTTTGATAGATAGAAACATTTTAGCATACGGCGCATAGTCTGTCAATATAAAAGGGGGGAGCGGCGTGCAGGAAAAAACGAGGAGCTTCGGTTGGAAGGCGGGCGGAGTCATAGTCAAAAAACCGCTGATTTTACTGCGGGGGAGGATGCCGGAGGAGCGGCTCGGGGAAGCAGCGGCTGCGGCGGGGGCGCTCTCCTCCGTTCTCTTTCTCTGGCGCAGCGGGGAACTCTCCTGCGCGCTCCCTCCCTGCGGGGCGCGGATCCTTGCCGGTCGGATGCCGGTCGCGGAAACGAGGGCGTGCGGCGCCGTGACCATCTTCGGGCTCGGACTGGAGGATCCCGACTTCAGCGAACGGGCTCTCGCGTTTCTCGGGGAGGCGGAGATCCCCTTTTTCGGCGTTTCGCGCTCGGAGATCGGCTGGACCGTTCTGGTGCCGGAGGAGCGGACCGGGCGGTGCGCCGGGCTTTTTTCCTCGCTGATCTCTCCGCGCTGACCGCCGCGAGAAGCTCCCGCGTCAGCGAGCGCGTTTTCCCGGCGAGGAAGAAGAGGGCGAAGGTGTTAAGGCAGAGCATGGCGGAGCAGAAGAAATCCGCGTACTCCCACAAGAGGGAAGCGGGCAGCAGGGGCGAGGCGAACGCGACGAGGAGAAAACAAAAGAGGAACGCCCGCCGGGCTCTTTTCCGCGCGCCGACGAGAAAGAGCGCCTCGCACCCGTAATACGCCTGGCAGACGGAGGTCCCGTAAGCGAACAAGAAGACCGCCGCGGTGAGAAAGGGACGGGACAGACCCCCGATCAGGCGGGAAAACGCGAGAAAGACCAGCCCCATCCCCGTCCCGTCCGGCACCTCGCCCTCAAAGGCGAGGAGAAGCGTGAGAGCGGTCAGCGTGCAGAAAAGCGGGGTGTCGACAAAGACCTCGGCGATCCCCCAGATCCCCTGGGCGGCGGGGAACTTCTGATTTGCGGCCGCGTGCGCAAAGGGGGCGGTCCCGCAGCCCGCCTCGTTGGAAACGAGTCCCCGTACGAAGCCGTAGCGTACCGCCCGGGAAAGGAAAAAGCCCCCGCACCCGCCCGCGGCGGCGGGAAAGGTGAAGGCGCCGCAAAGGATCCGGGAAAAGAGCGCAGGCAGGAGAGGGAGATGGGAAAAGAGGATCCGCAGAGTAACGAAAAGATAGAAAACGGTCAGAAGCGGGACAAGCCGTCCCGTTACGGCGGAAAGGCGCCCCGCGTTCTCCGAGAGGGCGAGCGCCGTAAAAAGCGAAAAGAGGAGCCCCGAGAAGACCGGGGAGAGGGAATAGGACGCTTCCGCCATCTCCGCCGCGGCAAGCGACTGCACCCCGCTGCCGAGAAAGAGGGCGCTCCCGACGCAGCACGCGGTAAAAAGGAGGGAGAGGACGCGCCCGGCCCGTCCCGGGAACGCGGCGGCGAGATAGAGGGGCGCGCCCCCGTGGGGCTTGCCCCGCTCAAAACGCCGGAAGGCGACGGCAAGCGCGATCTCCGCGTATTTGAGGACGGAGGCGAAAAACGCGGACACCCACATCCAGAAGACCGCGCCCGCGCCCCCGGCGGAGAGGGCGAGCGCCACGCCGGAGAGATTGCCGACCCCCAGCGTGCCGGACAGCGCGGAAAAGAGCGCGGAGAGCGGGGAGGTGCCGCCCCCCTCCTCCCGCCCGGAAAGAGCAAAGCGGATCACCCGCGGGGAAAAGATCGGAAACAGCCCGGCCCGCAGGAGAAGCCAAAGCGAGCAGAGGATCAGACAGAGGGGGACGGCCGCGGCAAAAAAAGAACGGTTGATCGCTCCGGCAAGCATCGGTTTTGCCTCCTTTCCGGGGGGTTCCGTTCAGTTTATGAAGGAAAGGAGGAAAAAAGACGGGCGCAGGATCGGCGAAAAAGGGCGCTTTTGGGAGGAAAAAGGAAAAAATCAGCAGACGGGCACCCGCATTGCAAATTTACTTTGTGAAAGATTTATGAATTTTCAAAAAAATAGGAAAAAAGACTTGATTTTTTCGGAGGAGGCGTGTAAAATAAGTACCGTGATTAGCACTTGGATAAAACGAGTGCTAAACCAAGTAAATATTCCGGCAACGGAAAAGAGCATAGGAGGAACAACATGAAACTGAAACCGCTTGCAGACAGAGTCGTCGTAAAAGCGACGGAAGCGGAAGAGACCACCAAGGGCGGTCTTCTGCTTCCCGATACCGCCAAGGAGAAGCCGCAGTTTGCCGAGGTCGTGGCTGTCGGCCCCGGCGGGATCGTTGACGGCAAAGAGATCAAAATGACCGTCAAGGTCGGGGATAAGGTCATCTGCAGCAAGTACGCCGGCACCGAGGTCAAGGTGGACGGCGAGGAATACAGCATCGTCAGACAGAACGACATTCTGGCGATCGTAGACTGAATCGGATCAATCAGGAGGTAAGATATCATGGCAAAGAATATTCTCTACGGAATCGAAGCGCGCAACGCGCTCCTTCGCGGCGTCGACAAACTGTCCGACACCGTTAAGATCACCCTCGGGCCGAAGGGCCGCAACGTCGTGCTCGACAAAAAATACGGCGCGCCGCTGATCACCAACGACGGCGTGACGATCGCGAAAGAGATCGAGCTTGAGGACGCGGCGGAGAACATGGGCGCCCAGCTCGTGAAAGAAGTCGCCACCAAGACCAACGACGTGGCCGGCGACGGCACCACGACAGCCACTCTCCTTGCGCAGATCCTGATCCGCGAGGGGATGAAGAACGTGACGGCGGGCGCGAACCCGATGGTCCTGCGCAAAGGCATCCAGAAGGCGGTGGACGCCGCTGTGAAAAAGCTGGTCGCCACCTCGAAGAAGGTCAACGGCAAGGAAGACATCGCCCGCGTCGGCACCGTTTCCTCTTCCGACGAGGTGATCGGCAACCTGATCGCCGACGCGATGGAAAAGGTCACCTCCGACGGCGTGATCACCGTTGAGGAGTCCAAGTCCGCCGAGACCTACTGCGAGGTCGTGGAAGGGATGCAGTTCGACCGCGGCTATCTCTCTCCCTACATGGCGACGGATACCGATAAGATGGAAGCGGTCCTCGACGATCCGTATATCCTTATTACCGATAAAAAGATCTCCAACATCCAGGAGGTCCTCCCCCTGCTCGAACAGATCGTGCAGGCCGGTAAAAAGCTCCTCATCGTGGCGGAGGACGTGGAGGGCGAAGCGCTCACCACGCTGGTCCTCAACCGTCTGCGCGGCACCTTTACCTGCGTGGCGGTCAAGGCGCCGGGCTTCGGCGACCGCCGCAAGGAGATGCTCCGCGATATCGCGATCCTGACGGGCGGCGAGGTCATCACCTCCGAGCTCGGTCTGGAGCTCAAGGACGCGAACATCGCGCAGCTCGGCCGCGCGAAACAGGTCAAGGTCAATAAGGAAAACACCATTATCGTGGACGGCGCCGGCGACTCCAAGGCGATCAAGGAGAGAGTGGGCCAGATCCGTTCCGCGATCGAGGCGACCACCTCCGATTTCGACCGCGAGAAGCTGCAGGAGCGGCTTGCCAAGCTGGCGGGCGGCGTTGCCGTCATCAAGGTCGGCGCCGCGACCGAAGCGGAAATGAAGGAAAAGAAGCTCCGCATCGAGGACGCGCTCAACGCGACCAAGGCGGCGGTCGAAGAAGGGATCGTCGCGGGCGGCGGCGTGGCCTACGTCAACGTGATCGACGAGGTCGCCGCGCTGCTCGACGCCACCGAAGGCGACGAGCGTACCGGCGTGAAGATCGTGGTCCGCGCCCTGGAGGAGCCGCTCCGCCAGATCGCGGAGAACGCCGGCTTCGAGGGCTCCGTCGTCGTCAACAACGTCAAAGCGAAGAAGAAGGTCGGCTGGGGCTTCGACGCCTACAACGAGACCTACTGCGACATGATCAAGGCCGGGATCGTCGATCCGACCAAGGTCACCCGTTCCGCGATCCAGAACGCCGCTTCCGTCGCGGCTACCGTGCTCACCACCGAGGCGGTTGTCGCCGATATCAAGGAAGAGACCCCCGCGGCGGCTCCCGCTGCCGGCGGCATGGGCGGAATGTATTGATCCTGTCGAAGGGACGGATCCCGGCGGTCCGACCCGCAAGGGAAGGGAGCCGAAAACAGCAGAAAACCCCGGTTCGGTATCAACCGAACCGGGGTTTTCTGACGTATTCGCTTTTTGTCGCGGCCGGCGGCCGTCAGCTGTCGCTGCGGGCGTCGAGTTTGTTTATCGCGTTTCCGAGCCTGCCGCCGACGTTGACGGCGTTTTTGATCTGCGAGCCGGAGCCGAAGCGGAGCTTGGCGTTGATCTTCTCGAAGCCGTCTCCGACGCCGCCGATCGCGGCGTCGAGTGTGCTGCCGTTCAGCTCGCACGCCTTGCGTGCTTCGGAGAGCGTGATCCGCTCGCCGGTCTGCGCCGTGCCCGGCGCCAGTACGCCGGACTTCATCGTCTGTCCGCTGCCGCGGTCAAGGATCCGCGCGTTGACGAAATCCTGACCCGTGAGCGTTTCGCTGTAGCCGTTCTGGAGGGCGACCCACTCCTTTTCGGTGAGGTTTTTGCCGTATTTG
The DNA here is from genome assembly GCA_946410595.1 of uncultured Clostridia bacterium. GTDB lineage: Bacteria > Bacillota > Clostridia > Oscillospirales > CAG-272 > RUG12395. Next base: position 42,041 of record CAMKAU010000001.1, on the reverse strand, counting down.
GCGGGCTGATACATTCCTTCCTCCATCAGGGCGTACGCTTCCTTCAGCTTTTTCGCGTTTTCGGAAAGCGGAATCGTCTTCGCGACGCCGGCGTCGGCGGCCGCGTAGCTTTCCAGCTCTTTCATCAGGGCGCCGGCCTCCTTGTCCGAAAGACCGGATAGGACCTCCTTCTCCAGCTTTGCGCCCTCGGCGTACGGATGCGCGCCCTTATAGCGTAGGGTATCGGCCACGCCGCGCGCCTTTTCGGGCTCCATGTATTCGCCCATACGCCCGACCTTCGTCACCTGCTCGACCGTGTCGAGACCGCCCGCAAAGTAGTCTTTGTTCTGCACGGTGCAGGCCGTCTGGTCGAGCTTGCGGGCGAACTTGCCGTTTTCCGCGAACTTCTTTGCATAATCCTTGCCGCAGGTCTCCTCGATCGTCTCGCGGACCGACTGCTCCAAAAACTCGTCCGCGGTCGCCTGGCTGACGTATTTCGTGCCGCCTTTTTCGGTAACGACCTTCGGCGTCCAGTCGATATCGCGGCCGAACTTTACCGCCGCGTTTTTGTTCGCGGTGGCGCGGTCGAAGCGGACGGTCGCCGGATCGATGTTGTATTTGTTTGCGATCTTCTCCCGGAACTTTTCTTCCACGCGCGAGGCGAAGGTCTTTTCGATATCCTCGTTGATCATCGCCCGCATGGGGAGCTGCTCGCCGGGGAGAACGGCGTTCGCGTGCTCGATGGCGGCGTGACTTGCCTTGAACTCCATCATCGCCTGATTGTAGCGGATCTGCGCCGCGCCGCTTGTCGGATTCGCCTGCAGCGCTTTCTTGGCGGCGATCATCTCGTTGTAGAGGATCTCGCCTTCCTTGCCGGTCGCCTGCCCGGCGGCGTCGATGCATTTTTCCCGGATCGTCTTCGGCGCGATCCTTGCCTGCTCGATCACGGCGTCGCCCGCGGCGTTCCCCTTCGTTACGTTGGCGCTGACAACGCTCGTGGCGTTCTTCGCCTTCGGGACGGAAATCCTCGGGTCGAATCTGTCCACCTTTTCCACAACGGCGTTCAGCATCTCGCCGATCTTCGCGCTGGCGTTCTTCGCGCCCTGCGGGATCTTCGATACAACATAGCCCACCGCGTTTTTCGCGTCCTGAGCGGCCAGCGCCGCCATTTCCTTCGCGGTATTTTTGACGGTCTGGATCTTCTGGAGCAGAGCCGGACCCTTTTTGGGCATCAGCTTTTTGACCGCTTTGCCCGCCGCGCTCGACGCGCCGCGGCCGAAGGCGGCGGCCGCGCCGAAGCCGACGGCGAAGACCAGCGGGATCGCAGCCGCCTTGAAGGTGCCGAAGACCGATCCCCGGCCGCCCGTTTCCTTCCGGTAATCCATCGCGGCGCGGTTCATGTCGAGGGCGACCATAACGACCTCCGAGGCGCCGCCCGTCATAATGTCGAGCGACAGACGGAGCACGATCCCCTGCCAGCCGTCCCAGCTCCTTGTCGCGGCGGCCAGCGCCTCCAGCTCGTCGGCGACGCCGTATTGGTTCACCTCGGAGCCGATGCCCTTCAGCGCGCCGGACTGGAAGCGTTCCCACACGTCCACAACCTTGGCGACCTGGTAGGGATCATATCCGTAGGCCTTGTCGTAGCCCATGACCATGCGGTCGATCATGTTGTAGAGCGGGAAGAGCTGATTTAAAAAGTTCTCAAAGACGGTCTTTTTGATGCTGAAGAGCATCTCGGAGATCTGATCGTCGTACTTGTAGATCTCGTGGTTTTCCCGTACCCCCGCGACCACGCGCGAGGGCTGCGAGCGCAGCAGAACGTCCCGCGCAAACACGTACCGCTCGGTCCCCGCGTTCTTTCCGTCCGCGGTTTCGCCGGCGGGCGCTTCTGTCTCGCATGTCATCCGGACGACGTAACGCGCGGGCGCGTCGAGGAACCCGCCCTCGCACACGAGCGCGTAGCGGCAGACGTCTTCTTCGACTTTTGTCAGTTTCGGGGTGATCTTCACCTGCGCCAGCGCGTCGGCGATCTGCTTTTTCTTTTCCTCCGTTTCGCTCTCGAGCGGCATAAAGGTAAAGGTCGGGAACGCCGCGCTCTGGCAGACGCGATGGTTTTCCGCGTCGTACCGGAGCAGGAACGCGGGCGCGTCCGTGACCGAAGTCTCAAAGTCGGCGGGGGTCATATCCTTCATTTCCTTGCCCGCGGACGTCTTTTTCGGAACGCGGTAGCAGTTGACGGCTTTGATCGGAACGCAGAGGCCCATGCCCATCCGGATGATTTTGATCGATCCTTTCAGCTCCTGCGCGTCGTTTTTGACGGTGACGTTCAGAACGCCCTCGGTGTAGACGCCTGCTTCGTAGGTCTCTTTGTCCTTTTCCATGAAGACGGCGTAGTGGATCTCGGTCCTTTCGGGATCGTCGCAGTCGGTCAGGCCGATCTCGTAGTGCTCGCCGCGGTAGGAAAGGTCGATCGAATACTTCTCGCCCATGCCGGACACTTCAAAAGGCAGGAACTCCGGCTCGTCGAGCTCTCCCGCGGGCAATGTGAGGTTCTCCTGGAAGAACTTGATGCCCGGAACTTCAATGTTGAAGATGACGTTCTCCGTGAAGGAACCGCCCTCCCCTTCAAAATAGAAGCTGACCTTGCCTTCCGCCCTCGGCTCCGCTTCGTCATAAACGCTCACGAGCGCGCGGCGGCGGCCGTTGACCGTGCCGCCGTCCTTGACGATGAGCGAATCGTCGGAGGAATAGACCCGTATCTCCTCTGTCAGATCGGGGCGGGGGATCTCCCGTCCCTCCGGGGTGATCTCGGCGATGCGCGCGTAGACCTCCTGCGGCGGCGCGCCCTTTTTGAGCGCGGCGCCGAAGTTCTTGCTTACGTACATCCGGAACTGCGAGCGCTTCTTTTTGTCGTCCTCGCCGCTCTCTCCGCCCGCCGCGCCCGCGAGGGCAGCGGCGGCGCCGAGCGTGCCGAGAATGATGATCGCCGGGATCGTCGTGCCCGCGTCCTCGCCCGCGGTCGTCCCCGCGGGGGTGTCGACGGTCACGTCGGTCTTTTTGCTGTCGGCGTTCGGGTCTTCGACCTCGCCCTCGGGGGTTACGATCGGACCGCCGGTCGTATGGATCGTGACCGCTTCCAGCTCCGCCATCGCCTCGTCCCACGCCTTTTTCGCTTTGGCGTAATCCTCTTCAAAGCTTTTGAGCTCCGGAAGGATCTTGTCCGAGTCCTCGGGGACCTCGGTCGAGTAGAGGTAGGAAAAATCGTACATGATCACGAAATAGTACGACGGCAGGCCGCTGACGGGATAGAACCACCAGGCCTGGCCCCGGTTCAGGTAACGGTGGACCTGATGATAGGGAAGATTGGCGGACTCCCGCCGCTGCACGATGCCGGCGTCGTTTGTCACGAAATAATCGTAATACCCGAACTCGGTTGTTCCTTCCCAGTCGTCTTCCGCGCCGCCGTTGTAAAGCGTAACGACGGTCGCGTTTCCTTTTTTCTCGACCGATCTCCGGTAGGTGTCGTTTTCGCCGTGCTGCCAGTGGACACTGTCGGCGTACGCCTCGATGGTCGGATGCTCGCTCTGGAGATTGTAGACCTGATAACGGACGTTTTTGATCGTAAACTCAAAGTTCGCCGCGTTGTAATAGGATCCGGTAAAGCTGCCTTCCACGTAGACCTGCCGGCCGGTGCGAAGGTCGTAGGTCCAGCTGTTTTCCCGATCGTTTACCTTCTTTTCGTCTTTTGTCACGGCGCCGTCGGCGTTTACCGACTTGGTCCATTCCGTCGCGGTCCCGTTAAAGAAGAGCTTGTTCAGCTCCGGGACGTGGATCTCGATCCTCTGTTTCTGGAAATCGACGAAATCCTGCTTTTCTTCATCGTATTTTTCGATCTTGATATTGGTGACGTAGGAATGATCCGCGCCGGGGCGCAGATGTTCTTCAAAGGTGCGCTGGAAGCCGCCGAGCGTGACCCGGTATCCGCTGTCGTTCAGATAGGGGGAGGGGTCGATCGCGGCGGATACGGCGAGCGCGAGGAAAGGGACCAGAACGAGCGCCGCCAGCAAACAGACGAAACCTCGTTTCATGCCGCGCTCACCTCCTTTTTCCGGCCGGACAGGGCGGTCATCACAAGCCCCGCGGCAAGGCAGGCGCCGCCGAGGATCACCGGCGTCCAGCCGAACGGGATCAGCGAGACGAGCGCGCCGAGCGTAAAGCCGCAGCTCATGCCGGAGAGCAGGCCGTTTGCCTTTTCCGTTTGCGGCAAGCGCGCCTTGCCCGCCGCTTTCGCCGTCAGGGAGCGCGCGAAAGTAAAGAGGAATCCGCCGCTCCGTCCAAGCGCCGTAAGGGACAGGATCGCGCCGGAGATCGCCGCCATTCCGTCGGTCCACGCCGCGCTGCCCGCAAAGAACTGATAGACGGCAAGGGCGCCGCCGGCTCCGAGGAGGAACGCGCCGAGATTATCCCCTTTGAAGTTATTTTGGGAAAAGAGCCGGCGGACGCCGCTCCCGAGCGACCGGAAGCCGCCCGAAAAGAGGGAAAAGAACATCGTCGCCACCGTTGTTTTCCCAAGCAGACTCCCGATCCACCCGAGCACGCCGCGCCCGGCGCCGCCCTGCGCAAAGGTGAGCCAGTTCAGCACGCCGACCTTGATCCCGGCGCGGGAGAGGATCATCAGAACGACCCAGGCAACGGCGATCACGCCGGCGACCGCAAGTTTGATCCATTGCTTGTTCCGGAAGAGTCCGACGGCGTTTTTCCAAAGGGAGCGGATCCCGGCCAGCACCGTTTTGAAGGGGTTGAGGACGCCTTCGGCGGAGGAAACGGAGTCGGACAGCGTTCCGACATCGCCGAGAACGGCCTCGCCCGGCTGAGAGGACGCGAGCTGACCGGTCAGAGCAGCCGCCGCCGCGTTGGGGAGACCGGCCGCCGCCGTGCGGAGCCGCCGCGCCCCGGCGCCGGGATCTTTCGCGGCGTCTGCCGCGGGGGAGGATTCCGCCGTGCACGCACTTTTCGCGGGAGCGCTTTCTTCGAGCGGGCTGCCGCAGCCGGCGCAGAAGGGCTCACCCTCCTTCACCGCCTTGCCGCATTTGGGACAAAACAACAGGATCGCCTCCTTTTGATAAGAAGTTATAATCATCTATGGTACAGTATAACGGAAGAAGGCGGTCTTTGCAAGCGTTCCCGTAAAAAAACAAACAAAATACAAACGTTTCCGGCGGGGGGGCGCCCGCCGGGCAAAAAAAGAAAGCAGACGTTTTTTCGTCTGCTTTCGTTAGATCCGGGATCAGAAGGCGCTCTGTGCGTTGCGCTTGAACTTTTTATTCAGGCGGTTCGTGACGTTGTCGATCTCCGCGTCGTTCTGGAGCGGGAGGAGGATATGCTTGCCGGCGTCGTCAAAAATATCGCCGAAGACCATCTCCACGCTGCGCTCGCCGAACTTGAAGGTCTCGCGCTTGAGCTCGAAGCCGCGCATCGTACGGTTCTGGAAGCTCCAGACCGTTTCCTTCGGTTCTTCTTCCTCCCAGAGATTGTACTCCTTGAGGACGACGAAGAAGTGGATGTTCGTCACCATAAACGCGCCGGCGTAAATGTACTGGCAGCGGTCGCCGCCTTCCTCGGTGCGGAAGAAGTGCACGTCCGGTTTGGAAAAGTCGTAGCCGCAGACGAGGTGCCGCTCCTCTTCGCGCTCGCCTTTGGAGAGGCGGCAGATCTGGGTCAGGCTGTGATCAAGCTCCCGCATCAGCTGCGTGCGCTGCAGCTCGATCTCGTCGTCGCGGACGGTTTTGCTGGAGGCGACGAGGATCAGCACGATCGCTGCGACGGAGGCGACGAGGGTGACGTAGACGCCGATCTCACCGAGGATCTGCGGGAAAAGGAGAAGAAAGACCGCGATCGCGGCAAAGACGATCCCCACGATCATCAGAGGCGAGGTCTTTTTTTGTTCAAAATACTTTTTGTTGCGTTTGACGTTGTGTTCCATAAAGAAAAACCCTTTCTGAAATAGGCGTTTCGCGCCGGATCTCCGGGCAACAGTTTCATCTTATCACATTCCTTTCCGTATTGCAAGAAAAAATCGCAAAAAAGAGAAAAAAACGGCGCGCCGCGCGCGCCGTTTTTTTCATCTGAGCAGGTCCGGCATACTTTCCAGCATGGTATCGATAAAGATCCCGTAGCCGGAGAGGGGGTCGTTTACCATCACGTGGGTCACGGCGCCGATCAGCTTGCCTCCCTGCAGGATGGGGCTTCCGCTCATCCCCTGCACGATCCCGCCTGTCTTTTCGATCAGCGCGGGGTCGGTGACCCGGATGGAGAAGCTTTTGAGGGATTTTCCGCGCGGTTCCGCGATCGCAACGATCTCGATCCCGTATTCGCGGATCCCCTCGCCGTCCACCGTGGAAAGGACGGTCGCTTTTCCCGTTTTTACCTCTTCGGGAGCGGCCGTTTCCACGGGGCCGTATTGTTCCGTGGAAGGAAGACTTGCGTACAGACCGAAGACGCCTGTGTTTTCGTTTGTGACGATGCTTCCTTCCCGCAAAGGAGTGAGGATCCCCTCCAGTTCCCCGGGCTCGCCGGTTCTTCCTTTGCGGATCCCCGTCAGTCTGACGCCGCATACCGTGCCGCGCCGGATGGGGAGGAGCGTTCCGCTTTCCGTGCAGATCCCGTGCCCCAGACCTCCGAAGGAGAGCGTATCCGGCAAAAGGAAGGTCACGGTACCGATGCCCGCGGCCTTATCCCGGACGGAAACGCCGATCCGCCGTTCTCCCGACTCGCCGAGGAGCGCGTTCAGCTTCACCTCGCGCAGGGAGTTCCCGCGTTTTACGGTGAGCGCGATCTCCCCGTCCTCCCCGCTTTCGAGAATCCTTGTCAGATCCTCAAGAGAGAGGACTTTTTCGCCGTTTGCGGCCACGATCAGATCGCCGGGGAGGATCCCCGCGTCCCGGGCCGGAGAGGGCTCGTCCGCTCCCGGCAGGGAAGCGACGAGAACGCCGTCGGCGTACAGCTCCGCGCCGAACGGAAAACCGCCCGGCAGGACCGTCCGCCCTCCGTCCGCCAGGACGGGCGCTGCGCAAAAGGAAAAGAGGAAGAGAACGGCCGCGGCAAGCGCGAGAAAACGTTGTCTGATCCGGTTTTCTGTTTTTTGCATGGCTCCTGTTGCCGCACAAGTGCGGCGCTTCAGATTTGCGCCCCGGGTCAGGAGACCTCCGACGGGCACGGGATTAGTTTGCGCAAAAGCGAGGCGGTTATCCCGGAAAAAACCGCTCCTTTTTCCGGGACCTCACAGGAAAGGAAAAAATAGCCGTTTTCGAGAGGGACGCATAAAATAGATAATAAATGCAAATTGTACTTGCAATAAAACGAGTTTTATGTTATCATAATCTCGGGACGGTATGACCGCCCGAAAACGATTAGGGTATCGGAGGCTCATTTGATCATTGCATTGGAAGAAGCAAGACGCGAGCTGATCTCCTGCCGCGCCAAGGTCGCGGATCTCGGAAGCGCGCTCCGCGTGGACGAGGAACGCGAGAACGTCGCAGAGCTGGAAAAACAGACTCTTGCGGACGGGTTTTGGAGCGATCAGGAAAACTCCGGCAAGGTCCTGCAGGCAATCAAACGGAAAAAAGATACGATCGCCGCGTACGAGGCGCTCCGGGCGAAGCTCGAGGACGCGGTGACGCTGGCGGAGATGGCGATCGAGGAAAACGACGAAAGCTACGTTCCCGAAGTGCAGAAGGAACTCGCCGAGATCCGCGAAGAAGAGGAAAGGCGGCGTCTGGAGACGCTCCTCTCCGGCGAATACGATCACAGCAACGCGATCCTCTCCTTTCACCCCGGCGCGGGCGGAACGGAGGCGCAGGACTGGGCGCAGATGCTCTACCGCCTTTATACCAGGTGGGCGGAGCGCCACGGCTACAAGGTCAAGCTGATCGACTGGCTCGACGGCGACGGCGCGGGGATCAAGAGCGCCACCATCACGATCGAAGGGGAAAACGCCTACGGCTATCTGAAAAGCGAAAACGGCGTTCACCGCCTGGTCCGCGTCTCTCCGTTCGACGCGGCGGGCAGGAGACAGACCTCCTTTACCTCCGTCGAGGTGATGCCCGAGTTTGAAGAGGACGGCAAGATCGAGATCCGGGACGAGGATATCGAGGTGACCGCGCACCGCAGCAGCGGCGCAGGCGGTCAGCATATCAACAAAACCGACTCCGCGATCCGCATCGTCCATAAGCCGACCGGCATCATCGTCGGCTGTCAGACCGAGCGCAGCCAGCTCCAGAACAAGGAAACGGCGCTGCGGATGCTCAAGGCGAAGCTGATGGAGATCAAGCTGCGCGAAAAGCTTGATAAGATCGAGGATATCCAGGGCGTCAAGACCAATATCGAGTGGGGGGCGCAGATCCGTTCCTACGTCTTTATGCCCTACACGCTCGTCAAGGATACGCGCACCGGCTACGAGGACGGCAACGTCGTCGCCGTAATGGACGGAGAGATCGACGGGTTCATCAACGCGTACCTGAAATGGAACGCCAAAAACCAAGCGGAAAACAAATCGTAATTTTTTATATCGGAAGGAGAAGAAACCATGAAAAAAACAAAACTTTACGTCGGGATCGCGCTGCTCGTTCAGGCATTTTCCTTTTTGATCATGTTCATCATCCTCGCGGCGAAGAAAAAGAGTCTCGCGGCCGCTTTCCTCGCGGTCGCGGCGATGGAAGGCGCCGCCGGCGGGTATCTGCTCTGGCAGCATCGGCAGGATGAAAAAGAGTACGAAGCGCAGTTCGGCGAGGATTTTCTGACCGACGAGGATATGGATCTGGACGACGACGCGCTCAGCTTCTTCAGTGAGGAAGAGGAGACCGTGCCGAAGGATACCGAAGCGTCCGAGGCGGATTTTCAGTAATCTTTACGCAAAAACCGTTTCCCGCTCCCCGACGGGGGCGGGAAACCGCTTTTTTCGGCGGGAATATGGTTTTTTTGTATGTTTCGGAGTTGTTTTTGCATTGAAAAATCCGCGGCCGTATGCTAAAGTACAATCGTAATACCGAAAATAAACGGAGGAAACGATCATGAAACTTGCCAGGATTATCTGCCTTGCGCTCTCCCTTTTGCTGCTTCTTTGCGCGGTTCCCTTTGCCGCGGCGGCGGACGAAGGGGAAGTGATCTATGAGAACGATTTTTCCGACCCCGCCACGCTGGCCGATTTCAACCAGTACCGCGTGAACTTTGAGATCAGAGACGGCGCGCTCTACGTCGCCGGTCCCGCCGAAGGGATCGATATCGCCTCGTTCGGCTGGCTGATCTACAACAAAGACGTCGCGGTCAAGGACTATCAGGTCGACGTGGACGTCTATAACTTCCGTACCGCCGCCGGGATCGTCGCCCGCGCCGATATGGATCTGGTCGGCGGCGAGTCCAACAACCACTTCGCCGGTTACATCGGCTTTATCTCCAACAACGGGAAAAGCGGCGCGATGGGCGGCTCAAAGCCGGAGGACGTTTCCGGCTATCTCGGCAACTTCACCGATATGTACGGGCAAAGCTCCGTGCTGGCCACGGGGCTCGAGCCGGGCTGCAACGCGCACCTCTGCTTTTCTTTGAAGGACGACGTGCTCCGTCTCGTGATCTCCGACCCCTCCGACAAGGCGGTCCTTTACGACGTGACCTGCTACGATACCAACTGGACCGAGGGCTCCTTCGGTCTGCGAGTGAAGCTGACGAACGGCAGCGAGAGCAATATCGACAACGTTTACTTTGATAATTTCAAGGTAACCGCGCTGACTTCCGGCGGGGCCGCCGCGGAAACGGAAGCCCCCGAGACGGAGGCCACCGAGACCGCGGGGCGGGATGAAACCGCTCCCGCCGAAACGGAAGCGATAGGCGAGACCCAGCCCGCCGAAACGAAAGCCGCCGATACGAAAGCCGCCGAAACCAAGGCCGCGGACAGCGCCGAGGCGACCGGCGCCAAGCCGGCGGAGCAGACGGACGGCACAAACAAGATCCCCGTTTACGTCTGGGTGATCGTCGGCGTCGTCGCCGCCGCTGCGATCGCCTGCGGCGTCATCCTCGCAAAGAAAAAGAAGAACTGAAACGATCATTGACCGATGAAAAAAGATCCGCCGTTACGACGGATCTTTTTTCTCTTTTCCCGAGAGCTTTTGCCGCAGACGGAAGATAAGACAGTGCAAGCCGATCAGGAGCGCGGCGGCGGCAAGCGCAAGGGTGAGGATCCCGACCGTGCCGCTTTTTGAGAAGGAGACGCCGTTTCCGCTTCCCCCGCAAAGGGAGGCGTCTCCGTGAGCCGAGACCTGCAGGACGGGTTTGTCCATCTTTTTCCAGGCGTTTTTGGTTTTTTCACACAGTTTGCGGATCTGCTGCATCGCGGTCCCCTTTCTTTTTTCCTTATTCCGTCCATAGCGTCCCCCGATTTGCCCAAACTATACTTTTTCGGTAAAACCTCTTTATTTCTGTCGAAGAATGGTGTATACTAAAGGTAACGTTTTTTTCGGGAGCCGTCATGCTGTTTTCCAGTCTTGAGTTTTTGATCGCCTTCCTGCCGGTCACGCTGCTCGTCTACTATCTCCTCCCCTCCGCGTTCCGTAATCCCGCGCTCCTTTTTTTCAGCATCCTGTTTTACGGCTGGGGGGAGCCCTCTTACGTCTTTCTGATGCTCGCTACCCTGGCGGGGGACTGGCTCTTTGGCTTTCTCGTCCACCGCGCCGCGGACAGGCCCCGGCGCGCCCGCCTCTTTTTGATCCTTTCCTGCGTTTTCAATCTCGGCGTCCTCGCCTTTTTCAAATACTTTGACTTTTTTGCCGCCACCGTCAACGCGCTCGCCGGGCGGGAGCTTGTGCCGGTCCTTTCCGTCTCCCTCCCCATCGGGATCTCCTTTTATACCTTCCAGGCGATGTCCTACGTGATCGACGTGTACCGCGGGGACGCTTCCTATCAGAAAAACCCGCTCTCCTTCTGCACCTACGTTGCGCTTTTCCCGCAGCTGATCGCCGGGCCGATCGTTCGGTATAAGGATATCGCGCAGCAGCTGGAGAGCCGGACTCTCTCGTCGGCAAAGTTTGCCTCCGGCGTGCGCCGCTTCGTTCTCGGCCTTGCCAAAAAAACGCTGCTCGCCGATACGGCGGGGAGCTACTGGCGGTATTTTTCCTCCCTCCCGGACGGGGAGCGGGGAAGCGCCGGCGCGATCCTCGGGCTTTTCTTCTTTACCTTCCAGATCTACTTCGATTTTTCCGGCTATTCGGATATGGCGATCGGGCTCGGGCGGATGCTCGGCTTTGAGTTCTGCGAGAACTTCAACTATCCCTATATCGCCGAGAGCGTGACAGACTTCTGGCGCCGCTGGCATATCTCGCTCTCCACCTGGTTCCGCGATTACGTCTATATCCCCCTCGGCGGCAACCGGGTGACCCGCGCCCGCCACGTCCTCAATCTGATGACCGTCTGGCTCCTCACCGGTCTCTGGCACGGCGCAAGCTGGAACTTCGTGCTGTGGGGCGTATACTACGGCGTCTTTCTGATTTTGGAAAAGTATCTCTGGGGCAAGGCCCTCGCGAAAGCGCCGAAGATCCTCCGGCATCTCTATACCCTCACGCTCGTCGTGTTCGGCTGGTTTATCTTCGCCTCCGCCGATCTCGCCTCGCCTATGGGGTATCTCGCCTCTCTCTTCTCGGGCGGGACCGCCGCCTACGACGTGCTGCGCTCGGTCGTCGTGCTGCTGTTCCTCGCTCTCTTTTCCACGCCTTACCCGCGCCGGGCGCTCGCCGCCTTCCGCGCCCGCCGCGGCCGGACGGCGGAGGTTGCCGTGACCGTCCTCGTCTTCCTCGTTTTCTTCTTCTCGGTCGCCGCGCTCGTCGCTTCCGATTACAGCCCCTTCCTTTACACGAGGTTCTGATATGAAGATACCGGCCATCAAAGGCAAGATCACCGACCTTTTCGCCAAAGGCAGGGTCGCCGACCGCGTTACCGCCGCCCTGTTCTGCCTCTTTCTGATCGCGGCGGGCGCGCTGACGGTCCTTTTGCCCGCGCGCGCCTTTTCGCCGAACGAAAACCGTACTCTGATGACGGGGGAGCGGCTGTTTGCCGGTCATACGGCGGCCCGCGTGTTCGACGGGAGCTTTGAAGCGGACGCGGGTGACTACTTCCGCGATCAGTTCCCCCTGCGGGAGACGATGCTCAAGGTCAAGACCCTCTCCGACGTTGTGCTCGTCCGGATGGAAACGAACGGCGTGATCTACGGCACCTCCGGCTACCAGATCCCCCGTCCCGCGCAGACAAGCGACACCGCCACCGCCCGGAACGTCGCGGCGATCTCCCTTTTGCGGGATACGCTCGGGGAGGAGGATATCCCCCTCGTCTTCGCCGTCGTACCCCGTCCCGCGGACGTGCTGGTCCGTTACTATCCCTCCGCCTATACCGGCGAAGAACTCGCAAACGAGCGGGAGGAGCTCTTTTCCGCCGCTCATTTTGCGCTTGATTTGCGGGAGACGATCCTTCCCGGCGCGGAGCGGGGCGAATACCTCTATTACCGCACCGACCACCATTGGACGACCGAGGGCGCCTATCTTGCGTACGCCGCCGTCGCGGAGGCGCTCGGCGTTACCCCTTATCCGATCTCCGGTTTCACCCGCGAGACGGCCAGCGACGCCTTTTACGGCACCACCTACTCGAAGACCCTCGCGCCCTTTACCGTCCCCGATACGATGGAGTATTTCCGGTACGAGGGGGACGAATCGTTTACCACCCGGATCGCCGATACCGGCGTTTCCTTTGCCGGGTTTTACGACCGCTCCTATCTCGAGGGAAAGGATAAGTACGCCTCCTTTCTCTCCGGCAACAACGCCCGCGTGACGATCCGCGGGGAAGGGGAGGAGCGGCCGCTTCTCCTCGTCGTCAAGGACAGTTATTTTCACTCCCTCGCGCCTTTTCTCGCGCGCCACTTCGATCTCGATCTGATCGACCCGCGTTACTATAACGAGTCGGTCGCCCGGCTGATCGAGGAGGAAAAGCCCGCCGCCGTCCTGATCCTCTGCGGGCTCGACACCGTGACCGATTCCGCCGCGCTCTCCAAGCTCGCCTTCGGGCTCGGACGCTGACAGGAGGAGTTATGCTGACACGGCAAAGCTCCCTGACCGATCTGAAAGGGATCGGGAAAACCGGCGCGGAAGCGCTCGCCTCGGTCGGGATCCGCACCGTCGGCGATCTTCTCACCTTCTATCCCCGCGCCTACCAGAACCGGGGGGAGATCCGCCCGATCACCCTCGCCCGCGCGGGGGATACCGTTGCCATGCTTCTGACCGTCGGCACCGCGCCCCGCTCCGTCCGGCTCCGGGGCAGGATGACGATCACAAAGTTCCGCGCCTTTGACGAAAGCGGCTCCATCGAGGTCCTTTATTTCAATCAGCCGTATCTCGATAAACAGATCGCCGTCGGCGAGGAATACCGCTTTTACGGCAAAGTAACCGAAACAAAGGGCGTTTTACGGCTCGTTTCGCCGGTCCGGGAACGCCTCTCGCCCGACCTGCCGCTCTCCGATCTCGTCCCCGTTTACCGGCTCCCGAAGGGGATCCGGCGCAAAACGCTCGGGGACGCGGTAAAAGCCGCGCTCGACGCGCTGCTCCCCTCGCTGGAGGATCCGCTCCCGGAGGAGATCCGCCGCCGCCGCTCCCTCCCTACGCTCACCGCCGCCCTGCGCGGCGTTCACGAGCCGGAAGACAGGGAAACGCTGCGGCGCTCGGCCGGACGGCTCGTCTTTGACGAGGTCCTCCACCAGCTCCTCGCGATCGGACTGTCCTCCGCGAGCAGGAGAACGAGCGGCGGCATCCGCTTTTCCGATACCGATCTCTCGCCGTTTTTCTCAGAACTCCCCTTCGCTCTGACCGGCGCCCAGAAGCGCACGCTCGCGGAGATCTGCCGCGACGTCGGCGAGGGGAGGGAAGGGGACTTCCCTCCGATGAACCGCATCGTCGTCGGCGACGTCGGCAGCGGCAAGACCGCTTGCGCGGAGGGGGCGATCTATCTCGCGCTCAAAAACGGATACCGCGCCGTGATGATGGCGCCGACCGAGATCCTCGCCCGCCAGCATTACGCGGAGATGCGCCCTCTTTTTGAAAAACTCGGTTTCCGCGTCGCGCTGCTTTGCGGCTCGCTGAAAGAAAGGGAAAAACGCCTCGTTTACGAGGGAATGATAAGCGACGATCCCCTCCTGCGCGTCGATCTCGCGGTCGGCACGCACGCCCTGATCTCCCCGCAGGTCGCCTGCGAGCGGCTCGGGCTGATCGTCACGGACGAGCAGCACCGCTTCGGCGTTTCCCAGCGCTCCGCCCTGGCGGAAAGGGGAGACCGGCTCCCCCACACCCTCGTGATGAGCGCCACGCCCATCCCCCGCACCCTGTCCCTCGCGCTCTACGGCGATCTGGATATCAGCCGGATCGACGAGATGCCCGCCGGCCGGAAAAAGGTCGGTACCTTCGCCGTGGACGAGAGCTACCGGGACCGCCTGAACGCCTTTATCCGCAAAAACGCGGAGGAAGGCGGGCAGGTCTATATCGTCTGTCCGGCGATCGAGGAGAGCGCGCCGGAGGAGGAAGACGGGGAAGAGGCCGGGGTCGAGCTCGGCGATCTTCTCTTTGCCGCCGAGGACAAGCCAAAACTCAAGACCGCCGCCGAATACGCAAAAAATCTGCGCGAAAACGTCTTTCCCGATCTGCCGGTCGGCTTTTTGCACGGCAGGATGAAAAGCGCGGAAAAGGACGCCGCGATGGCGGATTTTGTCGCGGGCCGGACGAAGATCCTCGTTTCCACAACGGTGATCGAGGTCGGCGTCAACGTGCCGGCGGCTACCCTGATGGTCGTGGAAAACGCCGAGCGCTTCGGACTTTCCCAGCTGCATCAGCTGCGCGGCCGCGTCGGCCGCGGAACGCAAAAATCCTACTGCATCCTCGTCTCCGACGCAAAAGGCGGCCCGGCCGCCGAACGGCTGAAGACGATGACGAGCACAAGCGACGGGTACGAGATCGCGGAACGCGATCTCCGCCTGCGCGGCCCCGGCGACTTTTTCTGCCGCGCGGGCGCGCCGATCCGCCAGCACGGGGATCCGGGGCTCCGCCTTGCCGCCAGGTGGGAGGACGCCGCGACCTTTACCGCCGCGGAGGAGGAAGCGGCTCTGCTCGCCAAAACCGATCCCGGTCTTACCGCCCCGGAGCACGCCCTGCTCCGCGCGTCGGTCCTTTCCTTTGCCGACGCGGATCCGTCGAAAATGAATTAAGGAGGCGATCTTTTGCCAGAAAAAACGAACGCCCGCCCCCTCGCCGACCGTCTGCGGCCCGAGCGGCTTGAAGATATCGTCGGGCAGGAGCATCTCTTCGGGGAAAACGGCTCCCTCCGCCGCCTGATCGAGTCCGGCAGGATCGGTAATATGATCTTTTACGGTCCGCCGGGGACGGGGAAGACGACGGCGGCGAACATCATTGCCAAAACGTCCGGACTGACACTCCGGCGCCTCAACGCCACCACCGCCTCGCTCTCCGACGTCAAGGCCGTTATCGAGGACAGCGACAGCATCTTCGGCTCCGCCGGCGTACTCCTCTATCTCGACGAGATCCAGTATTTCAACCGCAAGCAGCAGCAGGTGCTGCTGGAATATATCGAGGACGGCAGGGTCGTTCTGATCGCCTCCACGACCGATAATCCCTATTATTACGTCTACAAGGCGGTCCTTTCCCGATCCGCGGTCTTCGAGTTTCTCCCCATCCCCGACCAGGGGATCCGCGCGCTCCTTCTGCGCGCAAAAAAGGCGCTGGAGGAGGAACGCGGGACAGAGAAGACCCTTACCGACGGAGCGCTTGCCGCTCTCGCCGCCCGCGCGGGCGGAGACGGGCGCAAGGCCGTCGGTTTGATGGAAAACGCCTGGTTTTCCTGCGAAAAGGAGATCGACGAGGACTCGGTCGTCCGGCTCTGCGGCAATTCTCTCGGCAACTTCGACAGTAAGGACGACGTCCACTACGATCTGCTCTCCGCTCTGCAGAAATCCATCCGGGGCTCCGACCCGGACGCCGCCGTCTTTTATCTGGCCAAGCTGCTCGAAGGAGGCGATCTCCTCTCCGCCTGCCGGCGCCTCCAGGTCATCGCAAGCGAGGATATCGGGCTCGCCTATCCGCTGGCGGCCGCCGTCGTGCGCGCCTGCTGCGAGAGCGCGAAGGAGCTGGGGCTCCCGGAGGCGACCCTCCCGCTCTCTCACGCCGCGGTCTTCCTTGCCACGGCGCCGAAGTCGAACGCCGCCCATGCCGCTTACGCGGCGGCGGAGCGGGACGTGCGCGCCGGTCTTGGACAGACGGTGCCGAAGCACCTGCAAAGCCCGCTCTTTGAGGGTTACCTCTATCCGCACGACTATCCCGACCATTACGTCCGGCAGCAGTATCTGCCAGACGATCTGAAAAACAGGACCTACTACGTTCCCGGATTGAGCAAGGCGGAAAACGCCGCCAAGGCCTACTGGGAGATCATCAAAAGCAAGGAGAGATCATGAAGTATCATTTTGTACTGAACCCCGCCGCGGGGCAGGGGGACCGGATCGACGGTCTTGAAAAGGAGATCCGTTCGCTTTGTACGGAGCGGGGGCTCGACTTCACCGTTTACCGCACGACGGGCCGC
Source organism: uncultured Clostridia bacterium (assembly GCA_946410595.1). Taxonomy (GTDB): domain Bacteria; phylum Bacillota; class Clostridia; order Oscillospirales; family CAG-272; genus RUG12395. The sequence goes on along the minus strand of CAMKAU010000001.1, from coordinate 25,400 downwards.
TACGACGCGGAGCGTTACGCAAAGGAGGTCTGCGCCGCCTGCGCGGGGGAGGAGATCCGCTTTTACTTCGCCGGAGGAGACGGCACCTTCAACGAGGGCGTCAACGGAATGTTCGACTGCCCGACCGCCTCGGCGGGCGTGATCCCGATCGGAACGGGCAACGATTTCGTCCGCAATTTCAGCCGACCGGAAAACTTCCGCTCGGTCGCCGCGCAGGTTGCCGGCGAGGCCGTTTCCTGCGATCTCGTCCGATACGGCGATCGCGTTTTTGTCAATATGTTCAACACCGGGCTCGACTGCCAGGTCGCCTCTTACGTTTCCGAGCTCAAAAAAAAGCCGCTTCTCGGCGGCAGCGCCGCCTATCTTGCCGGCGTGGTCAAGGCGTTTGCCAAAATGCCGGGGATCAGCGGCTCCGTCTCCTTTGACGGCGGGGAACAAGTCCACCGCGACCTGCAGCTGCTCTGCGCCGGCAACGGCTCCTATTGCGGCGGCGGTTTTATGAGCGCCCCGTACGCGCAGCTCTCGGACGGCCGCCTGGACGTCTGCCTTGTCAAGCGGGTGGGGCGCGGGACGTTCGCCCGCGTGATCGGCTCCTATAAAAAGGGCACCCATATCACCGAAAAGAACGCAAAGATCTTTCAGTACGTCGCCTGCCGCCGGATGGAGCTCACCTTCGACGAGCCGACCGAGATCTGCATCGACGGGGAGATCGAAACGGTCTCCGATCTTAAACTCGAGATCCTGCCGGGCGCGTGCCGGATCCTCGTTCCCGCCGGAAGCGAAATCCTGAAAAAGGAACCGCTCCCCGCGATGGCGGTCTCCGCCGCGCGGGACGCCGCGCCGGTATAAAAAGCGGGAAAAAGCCGAATACTCTCCCAAAAAGGAGGGAGTATGGGCTTTTTCCGGAGCTTTTTTATCGCGCTTTTCGTCGGGCTTGCGGCGCTTTTCATCCTGACCGCCGTTTGCCTTTGCTTTATTTTTCTGTTTTGAGGAAAAGAAATGAGGCTGGATAAGTTTCTCTCGGAGATGGGAAAAGCGACCCGGCGGGAAACGGCGATCGCCGTCCGCCGGGGGGAGGTTACCGTCAACGGCTCGCCCGCCGACCGTCCCGATCTCCGGATCGACGAGAACGCGGACGCCGTGGTCTTTCGCGGCGAGCGGGTCCGCTATCAGAAAACCGTCTGGCTGATGCTCAACAAGCCCCGGGGCGTGATCTCAGCCACGGAGGACGCGCGCGGGCAAAAAACGGTCCTCGATCTTCTGCCGCCGGAGGAGAGGCGGCGGGGGCTTTTCCCCTGCGGGAGACTGGACGCCGACACGACCGGTCTGCTCCTTCTCACCGACGACGGAGAGACGGCGCACCGCCTTCTCTCCCCGAAGTACCACGCGGACAAGGTGTACGAATACCGCGCGGCGCGCCCACTCGGCGAGGAGGAGTGCCTCCGCGCCGAAGAGGGGATCGCGCTCTCGGACGGGACGGTCTGTCTCCCCGCCCGCATCGAACGCCTGACCCCCCTCACAGGCCGCATCACCCTGCGGGAGGGGAAGTATCACCAGATCCGGCGGATGTTCGGCGCGATGGATAACCGCATCCTCTCTCTGCGGCGCGTTTCCTTTGCCGGGATCGAACTTCCGTCCGATCTCCCGGAGGGCGCCTGGCGTCCTCTGACAGAAGAGGAGCTTCAGCGGCTGACTTCCGCGGCGGGCGTGGGACAAAATGCACAAAAAATGAACGTCAAATGAACAAAAGGGTGAGTTTGCACACTTTGGTTTGTTTGCTTTGTGCAAAACGACCAAACAGGATCCCGAAATTTCGGAAAAATACCATCTTTCAATTTGCCCGCGTTTCTGTTACAATATGAAAAGGTAAATATGATCCGGAAAGTATCTGTTTCCGGATTCGTTTAAGGAGGAATTGAATGGCAAGCCTATCTCTCAAACATATCTACAAGAAATATCCCGGCGGCGTTACCGCCGTTTCCGATTTCTGTCTGGAAATCAAGGACAAGGAGTTTCTCGTTCTCGTCGGACCTTCCGGCTGCGGAAAATCCACCACGCTTCGTATGATCGCCGGTCTGGAAGAGATCACCGAGGGCGAGCTTTTCATCGGCGACCGGCTTGTCAACGATGTGGCCCCGAAGGACCGCGATATCGCGATGGTGTTCCAGAACTATGCTCTGTATCCGCACATGACCGTGTTCGAGAACATGGCGTTCGGTCTGAAGCTCCGCAAGACCTCCAAAGAGGAGATCAAGCGCAGAGTGGACGAGGCGGCCCGTATCCTCGATATCGCGCACCTGCTCGACCGGAAGCCGAAGGCTCTGTCCGGCGGTCAGAAGCAGCGTGTCGCCGTCGGCCGCGCGATTGTCCGCTATCCGAAGGTCTTCCTGCTTGACGAGCCGCTCTCCAACCTGGACGCGAAGCTCCGCGCCACCATGCGCACCGAGCTGACCAAGATCCATCAGAGAGTTCAGACCACCTTTATCTACGTTACCCACGACCAGGTCGAGGCTATGACGATGGCGACCCGCATCGTCGTTATGAAAGACGGCGTCATCCAGCAGGTCGACTCTCCTCAGAACCTGTACGATTCTCCCGTCAACCTCTTCGTCGCCGGCTTCATCGGCACGCCGCAGATGAACTTCATCAACGGCTCGCTCGAGAAGAAGGACAAGGACGTTTACTTCGTCTTCGGCGGGAGCAAGATCAAGCTTCCCGCGGAAAAGGCGGAAGCGCCCGAGCTTGCCGACTATATCGGCAAGGAAGTGATCTGCGGGATCCGTCCGGAGTGCATCCACGACGAGCCGATGCAGCTTGCTCAGTACCCGGACAGCGTGATCGAAACCTACGTCGAGGTGACCGAGCTGATGGGCGCGGAGATCTATCTCTACCTCGTCTGCGAGGAGCAGAATCTCATCGCGCGCGTTTCTTCCCGTTCTCAGGCAAGAGCCGGCGATACCATCAAGGTCGCTCTCGAAGCGTCCAGAATGCACTTCTTCGACAAGACCACGGAAAAGTGCATCCTCCACTGAACCAACCGGATACAAGGGGTGTTGCTTTCGGCAACACCCCTTGTTTTCCGCAGGAGTAACGCTATGAATGCACAAGCACAGATCCCGGGCGGCGGCAGGGAGCGCACCGTTTCCGAGACGGCGGCGTTTGCCGCCTGCATCCTCCTCTTCCATCTCCTCGTCCTTCTCCTTGCGCCCTCGCTCTGCCGCGCGATCGAAGACCCGTATCTGCACGTCGCCGCGCTCAAGGTCTTTCAGGCCGCCGCCTGCCTTTTGCCCGCGCTCCTCTTCCGGCTGTGGGGGGACGTGCGCGAGCCCGCCCCGCTCGTCAAAAAGAGAGGGGAGCGTTTTCTCTGTTCCTTCGTCGCGCTCGCGGTCGTTTCCGCCGGTCTGCAGCTCAACGTTACCGTAAACGAGCTTCTCTCCTCCCTCGGCCTCCCGCTCTCCCGGCAGGGAAGTACGGTCGTGTTTTACGGCGCGTTCGGCGTCGCCTTTACCGTTCTCGTCTACGTGGTGATCCCCGCGGTCTGTGAGGAGGTCTTTTTCCGCTATACGCTCTTTTACTCGTTTGGCGGCACGAAGACGGCGGCGGTCCTTTCCGCCTTCTGCTTTGCGTTTTCCCATCTTCAGATCTCCGGCTTTCTCTACGCGCTTGTCGCCGGTATCGCGCTCGGTCTGCTCGTTTACGCGACCCGGCGTCTCCTGCCCGCCGTCCTCCTTCACGGGGCGCTCAACGCGGTTACCCTTCTCCTCGTCTATCTCTCCCGCCTGCTTCCGGCGGAGACCTATCTGATGACGGAAACGGCGATCTGGTTTGTGATCCTCGCCGCGGGAGCGGGCTGCGCCGTCTTCCTGTCCGGGCGACTTTTCCGCCGCAAGCAGGAAACGGCTTCCACCGTGATCGACCCGGAGATCGCCCCCCTTCCGCTGCGCGACCGTCCCGTTCCGCTGCCGTTCTGGATCGTGGCGATCGGTTATCTTGCGGTCGCGGGCGCCGTGATGATCGGAAAGAGGTTGTTATGACGGAGCGCGACGAAAGGTTTATGCGCGAGGCGCTCGCGGAGGCCGAGGCCGCCCGCGGGATAGACGAGGTGCCGGTCGGCGCCGTGATCGTCTACCGCGGCGAGCGGATCATCGGCCGCGGACATAACGAAAAGGAGACCGGCAAAAACGCGCTTTACCACGCGGAGCTGATCGCCATCGACCGCGCGTGCCGGACGCTCGGCGGCTGGCGCCTGCCGGACTCTACCCTGTACGTTACGCTGGAGCCGTGTCCTATGTGCGCGGGCGCGATCGTCAACGCCCGTATCGGCCGCGTTGTGATCGGTACGGCGGATCCCCGGACCGGCGCGTTCGGCGGGGTAACAGACCTCAACGCCCTCCCCCTCAATCATAAGCCGGAGATCACTCTCGGCGTGTTGCAGGAGGAGTGTTCCGGGCTGCTGCGCGACTACTTCCGCGCAAAACGCGAAAAAGCAAAAGAAGAAACCAAAGAAGAAAACGGCGCTCCCGGCCGTCTGTGACCGGGAACGCCGTTTTTTATTTCTTTTTGCCGTAGCGCGGGCCGCGAGCCGCGCTTTTCTTTTTTCGGGAATAGTCCCGCTTTTCTCTCTCCCGGGGCGGAGCGGCGGCGCCTTTTTTGGAAGGCAACGTGGCTCCGTTTTCCCGTCGGGGAGGGCGGCCGCTTTTCGCGGGCGGGACGATCTTTCCCTCGCCGTAGCCGATCAGGCGGGAAAGGCCCGCCTCGGTCAGCGCGCGGCGCAGATAATCGCCGTTTTTCTGCGGCTGGAGCAGGGCGCGCTGGAGCTTTTTTTCCTCCCTTGTCCGCGGAACGAAGACTTTTTTGCCGGTCAGCGGGTCGAGCCCGGTGTAGTACATCACGGTAGAAACGGTCCCCGGCGTCGGGTAAAAGTCCTGCACCTGCTCGGGGCAGACGCCCCGCGCGGTAAGGAAGGAGGAAAGCTCGATCGCGTCCTCCAGGCGCGAGCCGGGGTGGCTGGACATCAGATAGGGGACGAGATACTGCTCCTTGCCCGCCTCGCGGGAAAAGCGTAAGAACTTCTTTTCAAACGCAAGAAAGAGCCGGAAGTCCGCTTTTCCCATCGTTTGCAGCACCTCGCGCGAGCAATGCTCCGGCGCGACCTTGAGCTGGCCGGACACGTGGTTCGCCGCCAGCTTGCGGAAAAAGCGGTCGTCCGGGTCCATCATCAGGTAGTCAAAGCGGATCCCGGAGCGGACAAAGACCTTTTTCACGCCGGGGATCTTTTCCGCCTCGGTCAGAATATCGAGGTATTCGCTGTGATCCACACGCAGATTGGGGCAGGGGTCGGGCGCAAGGCAGCGTTTGTTCTTGCAGACGCCGTATTTGCGCTGCTTTTCGCAGGCGGGTTCGCGGAAATTGGCGGTCGGCCCGCCGATGTCGTGGATGTATCCCTTAAAGCCGGGCAGGCAGGTGATCTTTCGTATCTCCGCGAGGATGCTTTCCTTCGAGCGGGAGCGCACCGCCCGGCCCTGGTGGAAGGTCAGCGCGCAGAAATTGCATTCGCCGAAGCAGCCGCGGTTGTGCGTAACGGAAAAACGCACCTCCTCCAGCGCCGGCACGCCGCCCTCCGCGTCGTACTTCGGGTGCCAGGCGCGCATATAAGGGAGGGAATAGACCTTATCCAGCTCCGCGCGCTCCAGCGGCGGCATCGGGGGATTTTGCACAAGGATCTTCGCGTCGTACCGCTCCAAAAGCGGCAAACCGCTGATCGCGTCCTGGTTTTCGTACTGGAGCTTGAACGCGGCGGCGTACGCGGCTTTATCCTCTTTGAGCCGGTCGTAATCGCCGGTCATGATCGCACGATCCGGCAGCTTTTCTCCCTCTTTGGCGCACCACACGGTCCCGCGTACGCCCCGGATCTTTTTGACGGGGACGCCGCGATCGAGCAGCCGCGCGATCTCCAGGATAGAGTTTTCCCCCATCCCGTAAGAGAGAAGATCCGCTCCCGAGTCGATCAGGATGCTGCGGCGCACCGCGTCCGTCCAGTAGTCGTAATGGGCAAAGCGCCGGAGAGAGGCCTCAAGTCCCCCGATCACGATCGGAACGTCCCCGTACGCCTCGCGGATGCGGTTGCAGTAGACGATCACGGCGCGGTCCGGGCGCAGGCCGGTTTTCCCGCCGGGGGAATAATAGTCGTAGGTACGCCGCCTTTTTGCCACCGTGTAATGGGCAACCATCGAGTCGATGTTGCCGGAGGAAACGAGAAAGCCGAGCCGCGGCCGGCCGAACTCGCAAAAGGCGTCTGCCGTTTTCCAGTCCGGCTGAGAGAGCACGCAGACGGAAAAGCCGTGCGCATCGAGCCAGCGGGTGATCACCGCGCAGCCGAAGGAGGGGTGATCGAAGTAGGCATCTCCGCACACGTAAACGAAGTCAGGCACGGAGAGACCCCGTGCCTTTGCTTCTTCTTTGGTTGCGGGAAGGAAATCCGCTGTCATGATTCCTCCGATCAGCGCTCGATCTCTTCCATCACGTAAGCTTCGAGAACGTCGCCTTCCTTGATATCGTTGAACTTTTCAAGGCCGATGCCGCATTCGTAGCCCTGCTGGACCTCGCGCGCGTCGTCCTTGAAACGCTTGAGGGAGGCGATCTTGTCTTCAAAGATCACCACGCCGTCGCGCACCACGCGGATCATGGAGCTGCGGGTGATCTTGCCGTCCTGTACGTAGGAACCGGCGATCGTACCGACGCTGGAAACGTGGATGGTCTTGCGGACCTCCGCGTGACCGAGCAGAACCTCCTGGTATTTCGGGGCAAGCATACCCTTCATCGCGCGTTCCACGTCCTCGATGCACTCGTAGATGATGCGGTAGGTGCGGATCTCCACGGTCGCGCGTTCCGCCGCGTCGAGCGCGGTTTTGTCCGGGCGGACGTTAAAGCCGATGATGATCGCGCCGGAGGCGGCGGCGAAGTTGACGTCGCCCTCGGTGATCCCGCCGACGGCGCTGTGGATCACGCTGACCTTGACTTCTTCGTTGGAGAGCTTTTCAAGCGAGGCCTTGACCGCCTCGGCGGAGCCGCCCACGTCGGCTTTGACGATGATATTGAGGGTCTTGACGCCCTCGGCGATGCGGTTGAAGAGCTGATCGAGGGAAACGCGGGCGTTCGCCTTGAAGGATTCCTCCTTCGCGGAATTGCGGCGTTTTTCGGCAAGCTCGCGCGCCATCTTTTCGTCCTCGACGGCGTTGAACTCGTCGCCGGCGGACGGCACCTCGGAGAGACCGATGATCTCAACGGGAACGGAGGGGCCCGCTTCCCGGATGAGCGTTCCGGTGTGGTCGCTCATAGCGCGTACGCGGCCGACGGAGGTCCCCGCGATTACGATATCGCCGTTATGCAGGGTACCGTTCTGGACGAGGACGGTGGCGACGGGGCCTCTGCCCTTGTCGAGCTTCGCCTCGATCACGATACCTTTCGCGCGTTTGTCGGGGTTCGCTTTGTATTCCTTCACGTCCGCCACGAGCAGCACGCTCTCCAGCAGCCGGTCGATCCCTTCGTGCGTCAGAGCGGAAACGGGAACGCAGATCACGTCGCCGCCCCATTCCTCGGGCAGAAGGTTATATTTGGTCAGTTCCTGTTTGACGGCGTCGGGGTTGGCGCCGTGCTTATCCATCTTGTTGATCGCCACGATGATCTCAACGCCGGCGGCTTTCGCGTGGTTGATCGCTTCCACCGTCTGGGGCATCACGCCGTCGTCCGCGGCAACGACGAGGATGGCGATGTCGGTCGCCTTTGCGCCTCTCGCGCGCATCGCGGTAAACGCTTCGTGCCCCGGGGTGTCGAGGAAGGTGATCGGACGGCCGTTGATATCCACGCGGTAGGCGCCGATCGCCTGGGTGATGCCGCCCGCTTCGCCCGCGGTCACGTGCGTGTTGCGGATCGCGTCAAGCAGGGAGGTCTTGCCGTGGTCGACGTGCCCCATCACGCAGACGACGGGGGCGCGTTCCACCAGACTGTCCGGCGCGTCCTCCGTTTCGGAGAAGAGGCGGTCCTCGATCGTAACGACGACTTCCTTTTTCACCTTGGCGCCGAACTCCTCGGAGACGAGCGCCGCCGTTTCAAAGTCGATCTCTTCGTTGATCGTGCACATAAAGCCCATCGTCATCAGCTTTTTGATGACGTTGGCGGCCGTTTGTTTCAGGCGGGAGGCAAGCTCGCTTACCATGATCGTATCGCCGATCGTAACGGAAAGGGTCTGCTTGCGGCGCATCTTTTCCGCCTGTTCCTTGCGCATCCGCTCCATCGCCATCCGCTCTTTTTCACGGCTGCGGGAGTAGGCGCTGCGGTTATCCTGCTTTTTCAGCTTCTGGCGCTCGGGCGAGAGATGCTTTTGCGCGCTCTCGCTGACAAAACTGCCGAAGCGCTCGTCATAGCGGGAGAGATCGACGTGCGGCGTGCCGCCTCTGGTATCGACCACGCGCGTCTTTTGTTTGACTTCCGTCTGCTCGCGCGGCAGGGAGGGGTTGACCGGACGGACCGGCTGGTTCTGCGCGGCGGACGCGGGCCGCTGCGGACGCTGCGGCTTTTGCTGTTTTGGCTGCTGCGGCGCGTTCTGGCTCTGGGTGCGCCGCTGCTCAAAGCGTTTCGCGGCGGAGAGATTCTCCGGGCGGTTCTTTTCCTTTTCGGCAAGGCGGGCGGCTTTCCGCTCCTCCTCTTCTTTTGCCTTCTGCGCGGCAAGCTCCGCGGCCTTTTCCGCTTCCTTGCGGGCTTTTTCCTCCGCGATCTTCCGCTCGGCTTCGGCGGCTTTTTCCGCCTCGGTGGTGATCTTGATCTTCCCGTCGAGGTAGTCGTCGATATTGGGGATCTGGCGTTTCTCCGTGAGACTCCAGACAAGCAGCCCGAATTCTTCCGGCGTCAGCGTGGTCATATGCGTTTTTCCGCCCAGACCGGCGCCCTCGAACACGTCGATGACGTCCTTTGTTTTGAAGGAAAGATCTTTGGCGATTTGATTGATTCTGTATTGAGAATTAGGCTGTGCCATGTTACGCTCCTTTTTCATGTGGGTTGTTTTTGTCGGGGAACAGGTCCGGCGCGATCAAACGCGCAAACCCCTCGTCAGAGACGGCGGCGCCGGCGATCCGGTCGGACCGGCCGAGGGCGTGCGCGAGCTCGGCGGGGTCTGCGTCGACCGTGAGAACGTTGACCTTGTAAAAGGCGCATCGGTCGGCGAGCCGCTTTCTGGCGTTTTCAGCGGCGCCTTCCGCGATCACGACAAGCGCGGGAGGGGAAGAGGACCGCAGCTTTTCACAGACGAGCGGAACGCCCGCCGTGACCCTGCCCGCCCGCTTGGCGAGACCGAGCAGGGAGAGGATCCGATCCGTTTCACTTGCTTTCTTCATCGGCAAGCTGCCTTTCCATGGCGTCGTAGACCTCCGGGGGGATCGCCGTTTTCAGGTTGGACTCAAAGCGCTTCGCCTTCCTCGCTTTGGAAAAGCAGGAGAGCTTTTTGCAGAGGTAAGCGCCCCGACCCGCCTTTTTTCCGGTCAGATCGAGGGAGATCTCCCCTTCGGGCGAACGGACCACGCGGACGAGATCCTTTTTGCCCGCTTTTTCCCCGCAGCCGACGCAGCGGCGTTCCGGGACTTTTTTTTGCTTTGGGATGGATAGAGGCATTCCGCCCTCCTCCGTCAGTTGGATTTGATATCGATCTTAAAGCCGGTCAGGCGCGCGGCCAGACGGGCGTTCTGTCCTTCCTTGCCGATCGCAAGGGAGAGCTGATCCGGCGCCACGTAGACCTTGCAGGAGCGCTCGCCGTCCAGCTCGATCCGGTCGACCTTGGCGGGCGAGAGCGCCTGGGTAACGAACTCGGCGGGATCGTCGCTGTAACGGATCACGTCGATCCGTTCGCCGCGCAGCTCCTCGTTGATCGCGCCGATGCGGATGCCCCGGTTGCCGATGCAGGCGCCGACGGGATCCACGTCCTCTCTCGTCGAGAAAACGGCGATCTTGGTGCGGGAGCCGGCCTCTCTGGCGATCGCCCGGATCTCTACGGTGCCGTCCTGGATCTCGGGGATCTCCAGCTCGAAGATCCGCTTGACAAGACCCGGATGGATGCGGGAAAGGGTCACGAGCGGCCCCTTCATCTCGCGGCGCACCTCGGTCACAAAGACCTTCACGCGGTCGCCTACGGCGAAGAGCTCGCCGGGGATCTGCTCCTCGCGGATCAGAACGGCGCTGCTCGTGCCGGTGTCGAGGATCACGCTGCCGTTCACGGGGTCGATCTTGATGACCTTCGCCGTGATGATCTCCTCGCGCTTGCTTTCGTATTCTTTGATCAGATTGGAGCGTTCCGCCTCGCGGATGCCCTGGATGATGACCTGCTTGGCGGTCTGAACGGAGAGGCGGCGGAAGTTCTTGGGTTTGAGCTCGATCTCCACCACGCCGCCGAGCTTGGCTCTTCGGTTGATCTTTTTGGCGTTCTCCAGCGTGATCTCGGTCGTTTCGTTTTCCACTTCCTCCACGACCGTCTTCTGCTGGTAGACGCGGATGTCCTTCTTCGTTTCGTCGATGTCGACGCGGACGTTGCTGTTGTCCTTTTCCTCTCTCTTGTAGGAGGCGAGGAGCGCGGCTTCGATCTTTTCGATCATATACTCCTTCGGGATGCCTTTTTCTTTTTCCAGACTGTCGAGCGCTAAGAAGAAATCGTTGTTCATTTTTCCGTTATACCGTTACGCAATGCGTATCCTTTCTTTCTTGTTTGATTTGTCGGGTGACCGTTCAGGTTTCGTTTTCAAAATCATAAACCGTCGTCAGTTTGGCGACGTTCGGGCGGGGAAGGACCGTTTCCTTTCCGTTATCCGTCAGCGTCAGCGTGTCCTTTTCGTACGCGGAGAGGACGCCCGTGATCGTTTTTTGCCCGTCCTGCGGGGCGTAGAGCTTGGCGGAGACCTCTCTGCCGAGGGCGTATTCAAAATGCTCCGGCCGCGTCAGCTCCCGCTCGATGCCGGGGGAGGAGACCTCCAGCATATAGCTGCCTTCGATCCAGTCCGCTTCGTCGAGCAGGGGATCGATCGCCCGGTGGAACTTCTCGCAGTCCTCGATCGTCACCCCCTCTTCCTTGTCGACGGTGAAGGTGAGATACCGGTCCGTCCCCCGACGGCCGAAGGTCACGTCCCAGATCGTCAGGCCCTGTTCGTTTGCCGTGGGGAGGACGAGCGCTTCCGCCCGCGCGGCGATTCCGCTTTTCGGATTTTTGGTTTCCGTCATAGATCACCTACATAAAAACGAGAGTGGGCAGACCCACTCTTCATCTTCTTCATTCAACTTCCGTCTTATTATAGCACGCCGCATCTTCGTTTGCAAGGGTTTTCGGGAATATTTTTTGTTTTTAACCGGCTTTTTTCGGTTTTTCCGCTGTTTACTTTTTCGTTTTTTTGTGCTACACTTATCTTATCCGTTTTTTTGCCGTTTATCGGCGCCCGAAAGACGAAAAAGAAAGGACTTCTGCCATGGCGGAAAAGATCTATACCATACCGGTCAACGAAGCGTTTGAAGCGTCCCGCGACGATCACGCGAAAGGGTGTCCCTTCTGCGCACTGGAGCGTATGCTGGAGGAAAACGAGCTGGAGAGTATCCTCGGCGCTTCGATGATGGAGCCGGATATTCGGATCCGCACGAACGAGCTCGGCTTTTGCCGCGATCATTTCTCAAAGATGCTGGAGCGGAGCAAAAAGCTCCCGCTCGCGCTCCTCCTCGAGAGCCATCTCGACGAGCAGGAAAAGCTCTTTAAAAAAGCGCCGCTCCGTTCCGCCGCCGCAAACGCCCAGGCCGAGGAGGAGCGCATCCTCGCGCTGACCTCCTCCTGCTACCTCTGCGAGAAGATCCGCTTCCATTTTGAAAAGATGCTCGACACGGCGATCTATCTCTTCGGCGAGGATCATTCCTTCCGGGAGAAGTTCGCGGCGCAGCCCTCATTCTGCCTGCCGCATTACGCCGCGATGCTCGGGCGCGCCTCCCGCTCCCTTTCAAAGAAGGAGTTTGCCGATTTTTACGAGGAGACGGAAAAGGTGGAGCGGCCGTATTTCGATTCTCTGCGCGAGGACGTGCGCTGGTTTGTGAAAAAGTTTGACTACCGCTATCAGGACGAGCCGTGGAACAACGCGAAGGACGCGGTGGAACGCGCGATCCGGTTTTTGCAGGGATGAAAACTCTTTTTCAGTTTTTTTTAAGAACAAATCGCTAAAATGACCGCAGAAACGGGGAGGGAGAAGCGTCCCGACCCGCGGACCGGAAAAGAAGGGAGGCGCGGCGGATGGCGGCGATGGAACAGTCTGTTTCCGTAATGCTTCGTCACGAACTGAAGTATCTGATCGACCCAGATCAGGAGCGCTATTTCATCCGGCGGATCGCGGACTATATGCAGCCCGACTCTTACGGTCTTACCTCGGTCGCCTCTCTTTACTACGATACCCCGGATTGCCGGTTGATCAACCTTTCGCTTGAAAAGCCCCGTTTTAAGGAAAAGATCCGTCTTCGTTCCTACGGGCTCGCAACAGACGAATCGCCCGTCTTCCTTGAAATGAAGCGGAAATACCGCGGGGTCGGGTATAAAAGGCGCGTGCGGACGGTGATCCCGGTCGCCGAGGGCTTTTTCCGCCGGGAAAACGATCTCCCGGGCGGCGGACAGATCGGCCGGGAGCTGGTCCGGTTTCGGGATCTTTACGGCGATCTGGCGCCCTCTTACCTGACGATCTGCGAGCGCACGGCTTTCTTCCGGCCCGGCAGCGATCTGCGCCTCACCGTCGATAACGCCCCCCGTTACCGCGCCGAGGAACTGGATCTCCGGGCATCTCTCGAAGGGAACCTTCTCCTGCCGGAGGGCTATTCCGTCCTTGAGATCAAGATACAGGACGCGATGCCGCTGTGGCTTTCCGCGATCCTCGACGAAGGTCATATTTATAAGACCCCGTTTTCCAAATACGGAACAGCGTATCAAACACAAATGACGAAAATCATGAGCGGAGGTATGTTGCATGTTTAATTCCATCTACTCTTCCATCGTTACCGCGACCGAGTTCTTTTCGATGGCGGCGTTCGCGCTGTTGTCCGGGCTTCTCTACGCCTGGATCATGTCCTTCCGGATCCGTTCCACCAAGCGCTTTTTCCTCGTGCTGGCCCTCGTTCCTTTCGTCGTCGGGGCGGTGATCACCTTTGTCAACGGCAATATCGGCGCCGGCGTCGCCATCGGCGGCGCGTTCAGTCTGATCCGCTTCCGTTCCGCGCAGGGCAGCGCGGACGAGATCGCCGGTATCCTGATCGCGATGGGCTCCGGAATCGCGTTCGGGATGGGTTTTGTCGCTTACGGCGTTCTGATCCTGCTCGGTCTGGCCGGGCTGTTCTACCTGTTCTCCATGCTCCCGATCTTCGAGCACGAGGGCGCGGGAAAGGATCAGCTCCTTCGCATCACCATCCCGGAGTCGCTCGCTTATCACAACGCGTTTAACGATATCTTTGCCCGCTATCTCTCCTCCGTGGAGAACGTCGGCGTCAAAACGACGGCGATGGGCTCGATGTTCCGCCTTTCCTTCCGGATCCGGATGAAGGATCCGAAAGCGGAAAAGGCGTTCATCGACGAGCTCCGCGCGAGAAACGGGAATCTTGAGATCGCGATCACGCTCTACGCCGAAAAGCAAAATCAGCTCTGATTACACTTACAAAACGCCTCCCGTTCCGGGATCCCGGAACGGGAGGCGTTTTTTTCGCGCCGCTTTCTTATTTCGGTTTGGAGGAAAAACAGAGGGCCGCCGCCAGGGAAAAGAGCATCGCGGCGCAGGTCCCGCCCGCCGCGGCGGTCAGCGGCCCGGTAAAGATCCCCAAAAAGCCCTGTTCCGTTACCGCTTCTTTTACCCCTTCTGCGATCGCGAAGCCAAAGCCGGTCAGCGGGACGGTCGCGCCCCGCCCGGCAAAGTCGACCAGTTTTTCGTACACGCCGGCGGCGCCGAGGACGACCCCCGCCGTCACGTAGAGGGTGAGGATCCGCGCTGGGGTCATCGCCGTTTCGTCGATGAGGATTTGCGCGATCACGCAAAGAAGACCTCCGACGAGAAACGCCTTGCATAGGGAAAGCGTCAGCTCCATACCTCCTCCTTTCCGGCGGCGGGGCTTTCCAGCCGCACGAGATGGGCGATCCCCGGGATCGAGAGTCCTTGCTGAACGCTGGCCGCGTTCATCAGAGCCCCGGTCGCGGCAAAGAGGATCCGCCGCATCTTACCGCTTTGGAGCAGCGGCAGGTAGCGGTTGCCGAGCGTCGTGCCGGCGCAGCCGCAGCCGGAGCCGCCGCTGTGAACGTCCGCGCGCGTCCTGTCGTAGATCAGAGCGCCGCAGTCCTCGTGATTTCGGACGTTTTTCACGCCGTTTTTTTCGAGAAACTCCAAAAATAGGGAACTGCCCTCCTCCCCGAGATCTCCCGTTACGATCCGGTTATAATCCTCCGGCCGCTCCCCGCTTTCTGCAAAGTACGCAAGGAAGGTGTCGGCAGCCGCGGGCGCCATCGCCGCTCCCATATTCGAGGCGTCGGTGATCCCGCTGTCCAGCGCGATCCCGGGCAGGAGAGCCGTGATCCGGGCAAACGCGCCCTTCTCCGGCCGTGCGGACAGGAGATAGGCGCCCGCCCCCGTTACCGTCCATTGGGAGGTGGGGGATCGCTGCCCGCCGTATTCAACCGGCGAGCGGAACTGCCGCTCCGCCGCGCAGTTGTGGGAGGAGGTTACGACGGCGGCAAGGGAAAAGCCGGGGCTCTGCAGCGCGAGGGAGGCGAGCGCAAGGCCTTCCGTGAGCGTTGAGCAGGCGCCGAAAATGCCGAAAAAAGGGGCGGGAAAGCTGACAAGCCCGAAGATCGAGGCGGCGCACTGGTTGATGAGATCCCCGGCAAACACGGCGTCGAGATCGGTCGCCTTTTTTCCCGTCTTTTCCAGCGCCTTGCAGAGCGAGAGCCGCTGCATCTCCGCTTCCGCCGTTTCCCACGTCTTTTTGCAGAAGCGGTCGCTCGCGTCGATAAGATCGAACGCCTCTCCGAGAGGTCCTTCCTTTTCTCTGCGGCCGCCCACCGTGGCAAAACCGAGGATCGCCGGCTGGATTTCCGGGATCAGGATCCTGTTTTTCATCCGCTTACCCCCGTTTTGTCAGCCAGAAAATCAGTCCCCATACCGCCCCCGCCGCGGTACCGTAGAGGAGGACCGGCCCCGCCACGGTAAAGGCCTTCGCGCCAACGCCGAGGACGTAACCCTCGCTTTTGGCGTCGATGGCGGGGGAGGCGACGGCGTTGGCAAAGCCGGTGATCGGCACCAGCGTCCCCGCTCCCGTATGCTTTGCGATCCGATCAAAGACCCCGATCCCGGTGAGAAGGGTGGCAATAAAGATCAGAACGAGCGAAACGCACAGCCCGCTTTCCTTTTCGGAAAGGCGGAAAACGCCGGAAAAGAGATGATAGAGGAGCTCTCCCGCGGCGCATACTCCCCCGCCGGAGAGAAAGGCGGCCAGACAGTTCTTTCCCAGCGGGGAGCGTCTCGCGTGCTGCTTTGCGTAGCGTTTGTAGTTGTTTTTTTCAAATTTCATGGTTCCCTCACGATAAAAAAGCCGATACGTTTTCAGTATCGGCTTTTTGCGGGAAGTTATACGCGGATCGCGGCCGTCAGGCGTTTTTTTCTTCGCAGAGGCGGACGTGCTCGTTCAGGCGGCGGATATACTCGTCGTTTTCATAATACCAGGAAAGCCCGTGCACCGCTTTCTTTGCGGTAAAAAAGGTATGGGGCGCTTTGCAGGCCCTGTCGTTTTGCACGGAGAAATCGTAGGGGACGAAGGTGTCAGCGTCTCCGTGAACGAAGAGGATCGGCACCCTTTCGTTTGCTTTGACCGCGTCGATCGTGCTCGCTCCGGAAAAGCTCCATTTTTCAAACGCGCGGCAGTAAAGATCGGCAAAGAAGAGAACGGGGAAGGAGGGGAGGTGATAGTCTTTTTTGAGGAGATAGCGGAACTCCTCCTTTGCGGAGGTGTAGCCGCAGTCGGCGATCACGCCGGAAAGCCCCTTCGGCGTTCCGTCCGCGGAGAGACCCATCAGAACGGTCGCGCTTCCCATGGAGATCCCCATCCAGTACAGGGGCAGCCCCGCTTCCTTTTTGCGGAGAAAGGAGTGCCAGAGCAGCAGATCGTAGCGTTCCTTCACGCCGAAGCAGATATACTTGCCCTCGCTCTCTCCGTGCGAGCGCTGGTCGATCACAAGGAGGGAAGCTTCGAGATTGCGGTAGATCCACTCGGCGGACTCGGCAAAATCGTGGTCGCCGGAGCTGCGGTAGCCGTGCACGAGCAGAAAGGAACGCTTTGCGTTCTCACGCGGATAATAGCGGGCGGAAAGACGGAGCCCGTCGCGGGAGACGACAGAAACACGCTCGGAGGGCGTTTCGGAGAGCCAGGTCGCTTGTTCGATCCGGCGCTGATAAGTGCGGATCGGCTCGGGGTGATCCTCGTCCCCCCAGGAAAACGCGTGGCTGCGCTTGGTGGAAACCGAGCAGAGCAGCCAGGTAACGACAAGGGAGGCAAAAAGGAGCAGGAGAACGACCGCCAGCGTCACGTAGAAGAAAAGCATAAACACCTCCTGATGAAGGGATCCTTCAATTTCTATTTTACTCTCTTGCAAAAAGAAAAGCAAGGGAGTATAATGGGAATACCGAATAAAGGACGGTTTTTTGTATGAGAATGTATGATCTGATTATCAAAAAGAAAAACGGCGGGGAACTGACGCGCGAGGAGATCGCGTGGTTTGTGCGCGGCGTTTGCGGCGGGGAGATCCCGGACGCGCAGACGGCGGCGCTGCTGATGGCGATCTGTCTGAAGGGGATGGGAGAGCGGGAGGCCTCCGATCTGACGCAGGAGATGCTTGCCTCCGGCAAAACGGCGGATCTCTCCGCCATTCCGGGGAAAAAGGCGGACAAACATTCCACCGGCGGGGTTGGCGATTCCACAACGCCCGTCGTCGCCGCCGCGGTCGCCGCCTGCGGGCTGAAGGTCGCCAAGATGAGCGGCCGCGCGCTCGGCCATACCGGCGGGACCGTCGACAAGTTCGAGTCGCTGCCGGGGTTCCGGTCGGATCTCTCTCCGCAGGAGTTTGCCGACGTCGTCAATCGCGTCGGCGCCGCCGTGATCGCGCAGACGGGGGAGCTCTGTCCCGCGGACAAAAAGCTATACGCCCTCCGCGATCTGACGGGGACGATCGATAACGTCGCCCTGATCGCTTCTTCTATTATGTCCAAAAAACTGGCGTCCGGCGCGGACGTCATCATGCTTGACGTCAAGTACGGCAGCGGCGCCTTTATCAAAAAGCCGGAGAACGCGCTGGAGCTTGCCGATCTGATGGTACGGATCGGGGAGCGGGCGGGCCGGTCCGTCGGCGCCGTCGTGACCTCGATGGACGTGCCGCTCGGCCGCGCCGTCGGCAATCTGCTGGAGATGTACGAGGCGGCGGACCTCCTATGCGGGAAGGGAGAGCCGGATAAACGGCTCGTATGCCGGACGCTCGCGTCCGGGATGCTTTCCCTTGCCGGGATGGGAACGCGGGAGGCGTGCGGCGAGATGATCGACCGCGCGATCTCATCCGGCCGCGCGTTTGAAAAGCTCTGCGAGATGATCCGGGCGCAGGGGGGCGATCCCTCGATGCTCGGCGACCCCGGGCGGCGCGTCTACGCGCCTTACCGCCGCGAGATCCGTGCGGACGGGGACTGCCGCGGCTATCTTACCGGGATGGATACCGAAAAGATCGGGATCACGGCCGGGATCCTCGGGGAGGCGCGCAAGCGCCCGGAGGACAAGGTCGACTATACCGCCGGTATCCTGATCGCCAAAAAGACCGGGGACCGGGTCGTCCCGGGCGATCTGCTTTGCGAGCTGCATACCTCCGACCCCTCGTCGCTCGACGAGGCGGAGCGGCTTTACCGCGAGGCGCTCACCTTCGGCGCGGAGGCGCCCGGCGTACCGCCGATCCTTTTTGCGGCGGTCGGATCTAACGGCAGCGTTTCCAGATTTTGAAAGAGAGGGGAGGGAGGGTGATAATCCCCTCCTCCCGGTTTCCCGCGATCCTGTCAAGGCAGGGGGCGGGGAGGAGAAAACGGCGTTCGCGCCGTTCTGCGTTGGCGGCGAGGATCAGTTCCTCGCCGTTTTCCTTTCGGGAAAAGGCAAAGAGCCCGCCGTCGGCCGCAAGCGGGGCGTATTCTCCGCGCCGCAGGAGGGGCTCCTCCCGGCGGATCGCGCCGAGCCGCCGGTAATGCGCAAGCAGGGCGCCGTTTTCCCGCCCCCACGGGTAGGGACGGCGGCAGAAGGGGTCGTGATACCCCTCCATCCCCGCCTCGTCCCCGTAGTAGAGGGAGGGAAGGCCGTAGACGCAGTACTGGATCGCCGAGGCGATCATCAGGCGCTTTTCGGCAAGATCTCGTTCCTCCGGCGTGAGACGCGCGGCGGCGAGAGCGGCCGGCTCTCCGTCTAACGGCACTCCGCCGAGTACGGTAAGGATCCGCTCGGTGTCGTGCGTGCCGACGATGTTCATCAGGCAGTCGGAGATCGCGCGCGGATAGGAGGCGTAGATCTCGGTCAGTTCGTTTGAAAGGAACGGGGCGTCCTCCGCGAGAAGATAGCGGAGCAGAGCGGAGCGGAAGGGGTAGTTCATCACCGAGTCGAGCTCCCGCCCCAAAAGGTACTGCCGTCTGACGCCGTAGGAGATCTTCGTCGCCGCGTTTTCCCAGACTTCGCCGATCAGCACGGCGTCCGGGTCTTCCGCTTTGACGGCCTCCCGCATCTCGCACAGGAAATCGTCGGTCAGCTCGTCGGCCACGTCGATCCGCCATCCGGCGGCGCCCTGCCGGATCCGGCGGGGCACGATCCCGTCCGGTCCGAGAAAATACCGGCGGCAGGCGGGATCCCCGTGGTTGAGGCGCGGCAGGATCGGGATCCCCCACCAGCTCTCCCAGCTCCCGTCTTCCCGGAAGCGGTACCACGGGCGGTAGGGCGATGCCTCGCTCTGCGCGGCGCCGAGACTGTCGTACCGACCGTAGCGGTTGAAGTAAAGACTGTCGTCCCCCGTGTGGTTGAACACGCCGTCAAGCACGACGCGGATCCCGTGTTCTTTGGCGCGGGCAAGGAGGTGATCGAACGCCTCTTCGCCGCCGAACATCGGATCGACTGTTTCATAATTCCCGGTATCGTATTTGTGATTGGACGCCGCCTCGAAGATCGGGTTGAGGTAGAGGACCGTTACCCCGAGGGAGGCGAGATAATCAAGCTTTTCCGAAACGCCCCACAGCGTTCCTCCGAAGAACTCGTTGTTCCGGAGCGGCGCGCCGCGGTAGGGCGCAAACTGCGGAACGCCGTTTTCCCAGTCCGGGTTGAGGACCGCCCCCTCGCGGAGAGGGCAGGGAACGCTTCCGCGGCAGAAGCGGTCGGGGAAGATCTGATAGATCACGCCGCCCGGAAACCACTCGGGCGTTTTGAGATCGTCCCGGCAGATCAGGAGAGAAAACCGCCGCGCGTTGTGCGTGGTCAGGAAAAAATCCTCGTTGTTGACCGAATCGGTAAAAAGCGTGCGCGTATCTCCGATCAGCAAAAACTCATACCAGAAGAGTCCGCCGTCCTCCTCCGGCGCAAGCTCGGAGAGGGAGAGGGTCAGCAGAAACGCGTCCCCCTGCCGCTCGAAGGGGATATCCCGCCAGTCCTCGCCGTCCCGGGCAAGGCGGATCACAACGTCCCGCACCGCCAGAAGGGGATCGGGCGTGAGGGAAAAGGTAAGAAAAGAAGAACGGGAAAAGGCGCCGCAGAGATCTCTGCGGACGCCGTTTTCGTATTTGGTGATCGTGAGGGCCGGCGCATTGTTTTCCGGGTAGTCGGGACAAAAGAGAGAAACGGCCATATCAGTCCTTTGCTTTGGCGGGATCGCGGTCCGGGTCCCGCATTTTGAGCGGTTCGATATGCCAGATGCGCTCCGCGTATTCGCGGATGCTGCGGTCGGCGGCAAAGGCGCCGGAGGCGGCGATATTCAAAAGCGACGTGCGGTTCCAGCGCGCGGCGTCTTCGTAGTCGCGGAGCATCCGGTCGTGGGTCTGCCGGTAGCTTTCAAAGTCCGCCAGGCACATATAAGGATCGGAAACGCCGCTGCTGGCGATCAGATAGGAGCGGATATCGGAGAAGGAAACGCCGTCGAAGCCGCGTGCGAGAGAGTCGATGACCGCGCGGAGATCGTCGTGGTTGTTGTAATAGTCGATCGCGTGATAGCCGGCGCTCCAGAGGTCGTTTACTTCATTGCACCGCAGACCGAAGAGATACATATTCTCCTCTCCGGTTTCCGCGACCATCTCCACGTTCGCCCCGTCGTAGGTGCCGATGGTCAGGGCGCCGTTCATCATCAGCTTCATGCAGCCGGTGCCGCTCGCTTCCTTGCCGGCGAGAGAGATCTGCTCGCTGATCTCGGCGGCGGGGATCAGCGCCTCCGCAAGGGAGACGTTGTAATCCTCGAGAAAGAAGACGCGGAGTTTTTCTCTGACGGCGGGATCGCGCTCGATCTCGGCGGAGAGGGAGCAGATCAGCTTGATGATCTCCTTGGCCATATAATAGCCGGGCGCGGCCTTCGCGCCGAAGAGATAGGTCTGCGGACGGACTTCCGCGTTCGGGTTTTCCTTGATATAGAGATAGGTGCGGATGATATTGAGAACGTTGAGAAGCTGCCGCTTGTATTCGTGCAGGCGTTTTACCTGGACGTCAAAGAGGGAGTCGGGATCCGGCGCGATCCCCGTTTTGGCGCGGAGAAGACGGGAAAAATGGTCCTTGTTTTCCCGTTTGATCGCGGCGAGCCGGTCGAGGACCTCCGGCTTGTCCGCAAAAGCGGCAAGACGGGAGAGCTGCTGCGGATCATGCACAAAGCCGTCGCCGATGCAGTCGGTGATCAGCGAGGAGAGCGCGGGATTGGAATAGCAGAGCCAGCGCCGGTGCGCGATCCCGTTCGTTACGTTGGTAAAGCGGTCGGGGTACATCCGGTAAAAATCGCGGAATACGGAATCGACAAGGATCTTTGAGTGCAGCTTGGAGACCCCGTTGACCGAGTGGGAGCCGATCACGCTGAGATTGGCCATACGGATCTGCCCGTTTGCGATCACCGCAAGCGAGCTGATCTTGCCCCAGTCGGAAGGGAAGGCGTTCCACGCGTCCTTGCAGAAGCGTTCGTTGATCTCTTTCACGATCATGTGGATGCGAGGCAGCCGGCGGCTGAAGATCTCCTCGCTCCACGTTTCCAGCGCCTCGGGCATGACGGTATGGTTGGTATAGGAACAGACGCGCACGACGGTGTCCCACGCTTTGTTCCAGTCCCAGCGATAGTCGTCGATCAGGATCCGCATCAGCTCCGGGATGCAGAGCGCGGGGTGCGTATCGTTGATGTGGATCGCCGTTTTGTCCGCCAGATTGTCAAGCGTTCCGTAGAGGGCGATATGATCGCGCAGGATGCTCTGGATCGAAGCGGAGCAGAGAAAATACTGCTGGGTGAGCCGGAGCTGCTTTCCCTCGATATGATGATCGGATGGGTAGAGGACTTTGGAGATGATCTCGGCGTTCGTCCCTTCCTCCAGCGCCTTCGTATATTGCCCCTGAGTAAAGAGGGTCATATCAAAGTTGCGGATATCGCGCGCCCGCCACAGGCGCAGACGCGCCACGCGGGAGTCGCTCGCGCCGGAGATCATCATATCGTAGGGAACGGCCTCCACCTCCTCGTAATCGGTGTAGGAAACGTCAAGATGACCGTCCTGCCAGTTCTCCTTGACGCGCCCGCCGAAGCGGACGTGAAAGGTGCGGTCGGTACGCGGCACGAGCCAGACCTCGCCGCCGGGCAGCCAGACGTCCGGCAGCTCCACCTGCGTTCCGTCCACGATCCGCTGCTTGAAGAGACCGTATTCGTAACAGATGGAAAAGCCGGTCGCGGGATATTCGAGCGAGGCGAGCGAGTCAAGGAAACAGGCGGCCAGTCTGCCGAGACCGCCGTTGCCGAGTCCGGCGTCCGGCTCCTCCTCGTAGAGGTCGTCCAGATCCGCGCCGAGCGCGGAAAGCGCCTCCCGGTACGCCCCGGTCAGCCCGAGATTGCCGAGATTGTTTTTCAGCGAACGGCCGAGCAAAAACTCCATGCAGATATAGTACACGCGCTTTTTCTGCCCTTTGTTCACTTCGTTTTTAAAGCGGTTGCGTTTTTCCGTCAGAATGTCGCGGACGGTGAGAGCGGTCGCTTTATAGAGCTGCTCCCGGTTCGCTTCGCCCGGCGTGGTGCCGAAATAACGGGAAAGTTTGGATTCAATGTTTGCCCGGATCTGTTCCGGAGTCAGATTTTCTGCCATGGCGGTCTCCTATGCAAGAATGACGTGATAATATGCGTAAGCTGCGCTTATATGCCGTATAGTTTCAGATATTTTTTTGCCGACTGGTTCCAGGAAAAGTCGATCCGCATCACCCTCGTTCTGTAACGGAGGGTTTTTTCGGGGTCGGCGTAAAGGCGGAGCGCCGCGTCGACCCGGTCAAGGAGCGCATCGCCCCTGTAATCGCGGAAGGTAAAGCCGTTGCCTGCCAGCTTGCCCCCGTCCTCCCGGAAGGGGGAGATCGAGTCGGCCAGTCCTCCCGTCTCCCGTGTGATCGGGATCGATCCGTACCGGGAGGCGATCATCTGGGAGAGCCCGCACGGCTCGCTTCTTGAGGGCATGATGAAGAAGTCGGAGGCGGCGTAGAGACGGCGCGAGAGCGCCCGGTCAAAGAGGATCAGCGAGCGGACCTTGTCGCGCCGGCGCTGTTCCAGTTCGCAAAAAAAGGCCTCGTATCCCCCCTCGCCGGTCCCGAGGATCGCAAAGCGGAGGTCCCGCTCCATCAGGCGATCCGCGATCTCGCAGACAAGATCCACCCCCTTGTGGGAGGCGAGACGGGTGATCATCGCAAAGAGCGGCTTGTCCTCTCCGCCATCAAAGCCCATTTCCCGGAAAAAGGCCTCCTTGTTTTTCGCTTTTTTCTCAGGCGAACGGAAGGAGTAGCGGACGGGGAGCGCGGGGTCGGCTTTCGGATCGTAGGAGAGATAGTCGATCCCGTTGAGAATCCCGGATAGCTTGTGCGCGTTGCGGCGGATCACCTCGTCGAGACCGTGGGCAAAATCCGGCCCTTTGATCTCCTCGGCGTAGCGGGGGCTGACGGTCGTGAGATAATCGCAGCACTCGATCGCCCCTTTCATCAGGTTGATCGCGCCATTATGCATCACGGTCAGCGCGTCGTCCGGGGAGAGAGCGAAGATATCGCCGAGGATCGCCGGATCGTAAACGCCCTGATACTCAATGTTGTGGATGGTAAAGACCGTCTTCATCGCGGCGTAACCCGGGAGATGCCCGTAGCGGCGCTTGGCGTAGATCACGGTCAGCGCGGACTGCCAGTCGTTTGCGTGGAGATAATCGGGGAAGATATTGAGCCGCGGCAGGATCTCCATTACGGCGGTACAGAAAAAAGCGAAGCGCTCCCCGTCGTCAAAGCAGCCGTAGAGCCGGTCCCGTTTGAAGTAGTCCTCGTTATCGATAAAGTACCATTTCACGCCGTCCCGGTAGAGACTTTTCACGCCGCAGTAAAGCGAGCGCCAGGCAAGCGGGATCCGCATCACGCATTCCTCGCGCATTTCGGCGCGGAACGCGTCGGATACGGAGCCGTAGAGCGGTAAAACGACGCGCACGTCCGCCCCGTCCTGCGCCGCCTCGGCGATCGCGGCGGGCAGGGAACCGAGAACGTCCCCCAGCCCGCCGGTCGCGGCAAACGGGGCCGCCTCCGACCCGACGAAAAGGATCTTTTTTCTCATATTCTCGCACCTTTTTCCAGATAAAAGGGACGCGTTTCGTGCCCGGAAAGGTCGCAGCCGTCTCCGATAAAGACGTCTTTGTCGGTGATTACGCAGTTGAGGCGAGTGTTCTTGCCGCAGTAGGTGTCCTGCATCAAAATCGAGTTACGCACCACACAGCCCTCCGAGACGTGCACGCCGCGGAAGATGATCGAGTTTTCCACCGTTCCCTCGATCACGCAGCCGTCCGCGAGCAGGGAATTGCTGACCTTCGCGCCGGAGGAGTACCGCGTCGGCGTGGAGTTGCGGACCTTGGTATAGATCGGCCGTCCGGGGACGGTGAGGAGATTGCGGCGCACCTCCTCCCGGAGCAGGCACATATTGCCGGAAAAATAGTCCGCGGTCGAGTTGACGGAGAGATGAAAGCCCTTGTGCTCAAACACAAAGACACGGTCGCTTTCCAGCTTTTTCGCGAGCAGATCGCGGAAGAGATCCTTGTACCCGTGCGCGATCGCGTCGAGCACGAGGGAAAGGAGATAGTCGCGCCGCAGGATCATAATATTCAGATAGACGAGGCGGCTGCCCGTCATATCGGAGGTCTGCTCGGCAATATCGGTCACGCGTCCCTCGCCGTCGTCGGCGAACACCGTCTGCTTTCCGGTGAGAGACCGGAGGAGCTCGACCCTCTTCGCCACGGCGGTGATATCCGCTTCTTTTTGCAGATGGAAGCGGAAGACCTCGTTCAGATCGATGTTGCAGATCGTATCGCAGTCGGAAAGAACAGCGTATTCCTCTTTTGCCTTTGTGAGAAAGCTGAGGATCCCCGCCAGCGCTTCGAGCCGCGTGGTGTAAAACCCTTTTGCCACCGTGTTGTCAAACGCGGAGATATAGGGCGGCAGGATCTTGATGCCCCCGTGCCGGCGGGCCAGATCCCAGTCCTTGCCGGTGCCGATATGGTCCATCAGGGACTGATAGTTGTAGTGGGTGATCACCCCCACGTTCGTGATATTCGAATTGACGAAATTGGAGAGGGGGAAATCGATCAGGCGGTAGCGGCAGCCGAAGGGAACGGACGCCATCGTGCGTTTCCGCGTCATATCGGGGATGCTCTGATCGTGAATGTTGGAAAAGATGATACCGACCGCGTTCATACGGACGCCTCCTTTTTTCTGGATCTGATCTCGCCGCCGCGGACGGTCTCGCCCTCGGCGATCTCCACGTGCGCGCCGATCAGGGTCACGTCGGGGGAGAGGGCGCGGTCTTCGCCGATCACGGCGTTTTTCCCGATGACAACGTGCGAGTCGACGATCGAATAGCGCACTCTGGCGCCGGAGCGGATCACGGAGGAGCCCATGATCACCGAGTCGGTCACCTCGGCTCCTTCTTCCACCGTTACGTCGGGGGAGAGGACGCTGTTGACGACCTTGCCGCGGATCACGTCGCCGTCTGTCAGAATGGAGTTTTCCACAACGGCGCCGTTTGCTACGTAGTGCGGCGGGCTGACCGTCGAGCGGGAAAAGATCCGCTGCCGGGTATC